>NZ_CEYAEZ010000024.1:0-34346 GCF_982781345.1 Desulfovulcanus sp. | reverse complement strand
AAGCCTTAGATGTATCCAAGTCTTTGTTAGCATTGAAGAAAATGCGCTCGCAAATAAACTCAGAAAGTTGAGTATAAGATTCTAAAACGCTGCGCTCTACCCCCCCCACAAAGTCCATTCAAGATATATGCAATATATCGAAAATTTGCTCCAGTCTATGTCTATAAGTATGTCTAGTCAAAATGAGCTTATGAAACTCTGACTGGATATCCTTTTTCAACCCAGGCTGCCTTTCCAGTCTATTTAGTACATCTTCAATTTGGTCTGGCTTGTGAAAAGTGATAGGTGAAGTTAGTTCCCAGGAAAAAAGTTTCAATCCCGGAGTATAATCAGTGATTAAAAAACCTCCTGCTGCCCAAACATCAAAGTGACGCTGTGTAAGGCCAGACGGCAAAAGTAAGCTGGTTAAGTTAAGCACGTATCTGGCACTTGTATATACCTGGCTTAATGGCCCATAGTAGTCAATTTCTTCTTTAAAATGCACATTGGCAGGCAAAATATTTTTCCAATTTTTATCACCGTAAACCACCAGTCCATCTGTTCTGGCCAAAGCCTGTAGACAAACCTTACGCCAGTATAGATTTAGAACCTCAGCATTATAGCCAACATGGCGGACCTTATTTCCCGGCCAGAGGGGAATTTCCAGCTGTTTTAGCCACCACTCAAAATCCGGACGTATCCCCTGGAGGGCAAAATCTTGGGCAAAGGCTGAAAGGTTGGCCTCCAGCCTAGTGGCGGCAAAAAATTTATCTTTATGCGGGAATTCACTTCGACCGACAAAAACTACTTTATCCTTGAGGTAGTCTATCCTTTTCTCATACGGGTAAAAAAACTTTCGCGATGTAGCCAAGGGAAGATAAAAAACCCTTTGCCCGCCGTATTTTTTTAAATACGGTATAAACCAGGAGTCAGTAACAAAGATAACCGTCTTCTGCCAGAACTTCCCTTTTATTCTGGTTAGGATATGAAATGGATTATCAACACACCAGACCGCGATGGGGATCTGACATCTTTCAATCAAAGCCAAATTCTCGCCCAGCGGGTCTATGCCTTGAAAGTTTATACTGAGAAAGAACTTGGGCCTTGTCTGGTTTAAAACTTGGGCAAGGTCATGGGCAGAAATATCTGGGGGAAGGAGTTGCGCGTTTAGGTTTAATTCCTTTAAGCCGTCGCAGATATCAGGAACCAAAAGAGAATGTTCACTGCCAAAGATAAAGACTTGACTGTCGCCTTGAGCTTGCGGCGTACATTGACTATGGCCTTTCAGGCGGCAGATAGCTAAAACTTTTGTCCAGAACCCGGGGAAGAAGTTCAGAGCGGGGAGATACAGCCAAATCCTTGCCTGTGTTAAAAATCTCTGGTTTAATCTGGACGTTGACACCGGAGAAAATGTGGCCGGTATCTTTTGCCGCCAGGAGGCGCCCATCTGGTCCATAAACATGGGGCATTCAATGTAAAACGCCTGTTTATTCCGGGCAAGCTCGACAGCTATTTCAGGATCCGGCCCCAGCCCCAAAAAGAGGTCCAACTGACCTTTTTTGATGCATTTGAAAAACATTGGCCCTCTGCCCAGAGTCTTTAATTGACCAAGCTCTGTTTTGACCTTTACAGCTCTTGAGCTTGAGTTTATTGCTTTTGATGAACGCATTGTTGATTTCTTTAAGAATTCAGGGATAAGGATTGAGAATATTTTTTCTTACCCCTTCTTATCCCTTTTACCCCTTACCCCTAGAAGTTAATGAAGAAGTACCGCGACTTTTATTTTAAAAAGGCCAAAAAAGAGAACTATCCGGCCAGGTCAGTTTATAAACTGAAAGAAATGGATAAAGCCTTTAAACTTTTTTCGCCTGGACAGAAAGTTCTCGACCTGGGTGCCTCTCCTGGTTCCTGGTCCCTGTATGCTGCCCAAAAGGTAGGGCCTAAGGGACATGTAGTGGCTGTTGACTTAAATCCTCCTGGGACATCTTTTCCAGAACAGGTAAGTTTTGTCCAGGCAGATGTATTTACCTCTGATACGCATTTACAAGAGGTTCTAGAGCAATATGCTCCATTTGATCTGATCATCAGCGACATGGCTCCCAAGACTACAGGAATCAAATTTACAGATCAGGCCAGATCCTATAACCTGGCTGAACAGGCTTTGAGTCTAGCCCGCAACTGGCTTAAAGCAAAAGGACATTTTGTGGTTAAAATATTTTTAGGGCCCGATGTACCAAACCTGGTCCAGGAGATGAGGAAATCATTTACAAAGGTTAAACAATTTAAACCCAAAAGCTCCAGGTCTGAGAGCAAAGAAATGTTTTTAGTGGGACTTGGGTATAAAAAGTCATAAATGACTTTAACCGGTTGGATCAGTTGAATTATTGAATGAGAAGACCTCTTTTGGCTTCTCAAAGCTGTTCTCTTACAACTGTTATTGGCAAAACAAGGTGCTCATTCAACTACTCAACCATTCAACCATGATCATAAGGAGGATAAAATGGCAGGACATAGTAAATGGCATAATATTCAGCACCGTAAAGGCAGACAGGATGCCAAGCGGGGGAAAATTTTTACCAAAGTGACTAAAGAATTGATGCTGGCGGCCAAAATGGGCGGAGGCGATCCTGAGGCCAATCCCCGCCTTAGGGCAGCCATTGAGCAGGCCAAAAGCGTAAATTTGCCCAAGGACAAGATTGAAACAGCCATTAAAAAAGGCACTGGCGAACTGGCCGCTGAAAACATCGAAGAAGTAATCTATGAGGGCTATGGTCCGGGCGGAGTCGCACTGCTTATTCACGCGGCCACGGACAATAAAAACAGAACAGTGGCTGAAGTAAGGCATATTTTGAGTAAAAATGGTGGTTCCATGGGTGAATCCGGATGTGTAGCCTGGATGTTTGAAAAAAAAGGAGTACTCTCCTTTGAGAAAGACAAATATAACGAGGATCAACTGCTTGAAGTTGGTCTGGAAGCAGGGGTAGAGGACGTGATTGATGATGGCGAGGTATGGCAGGTCCGGTGTGCCCCGGAAGATTTCAATGCTGTGAAAGAGGCTTATGCACAGGCAGGGATTGAGTATACAGAGGCTGAACTTACTCAAGTCGCCCAAAACACAGTCAGTGTGGATGTGGAAACCGGGAAAAAGCTTTTGAAGCTCTATGAAGCCCTGGATGATCATGATGATGTACAAAATGTTTATGCCAATTTCGAACTTCCTGACGAACTGTTAAAAGAATTGGAAAGTTAATATAATAATGTGAAAGCGAGAGAACGGAAAAACGGGGAACATAGAACATTGAGCAAAAAAACCGACATTCTGGTTCTGGGCCTCGATCCCGGCTCCAGGTGTACAGGATATGGTTTTGTAGGAGAAAATTCCGGACAGCTTATTTTAGTTGATGCAGGGACCATCCGCCCAGGTCCGAATAAAGATCTTGCCCAGCGTCTGGGTGATATTTTTACCAAGTTGGTTGCTTTAATTGATAAATATAGCCCTGATGAAGCTGCAGTAGAAGACGTTTTTACAGCTTATAATTCTAGTGCGGCTTTAAAGCTGGGACAAGCCCGTGGGGCAATTCTGGTGGCCTGTGCCCATAAACATTTGCCGGTTTCTTCATATGAGCCTACAATGATAAAAAAATCTCTGGTCGGGGGTGGCCGAGCAGATAAAAACCAGGTGGCTTTCATGGTTGGACAACTTCTAAATTGCAAACCTCATTGGGCCAAAGACGCCAGCGATGCCCTGGCGGTAGCCATAACCCACTTAAATCACCGTAAGCTGGCTCGCATAACGGGCTACCATGCACTTTAACTTTAGCACATAAATTTTATGATAGCCTATCTGAGAGGGAAACTTATTTTCAAAGGGCAAAAGTCCTGTTTAATTGCTACTGCAGGCGGAGTAGGTTACGAGGTCTTTTTATCGGGCAGAGGGATGCAAGACCTGCCAGAATCCGGCCAGGAGCTTGAAATTTATATTTATACTGTAGTGCGTGAAGATACCCTGGATTTATATGGTTTTTTCACCTGGGAGGAAAGAGAGACATTTTCTGTTCTTCTGGGTATTCCAAAACTCGGGCCTAAACTGGCCCTGGCCGTGCTTAACTGCTTTACTCCAACCCAGTTAAGCCAGCTTGTGGCCAGGGAAGATGAAAAGGCTTTGGTTGCAGTGCCTGGTATAGGGATAAAATCAGCCCGCCGGATTCTTCTTGATCTCAAGGACAAATTAAAATTTATTCCCCCAACTCCAGAATATGAACATAAAGACCAAGGCCAATCTTCCTCTGTTTATGACGATGTTTTGGCCGCGCTCTTGGCCCTTGGCTATACCCAGGCTGAAGTCACCCCCATAATCAACCAGGTTCTGGAAAAAGAACCCGACCTGGATGTCAGCTCAGCCATCAGACTGGTCTTAAAAGAAAAGGCGAAAACATAAAAAAGTTAGTACGTTGGTAAGTTGATAAGTTGGTAAAATGCAAAATAACTTATAAACTTACAAACCTACAGACTTACAAATCTATAAACTTATATGGAAGAAAACATTCGTCCCCAAACTCTGGATGACTTCATCGGCCAGGATGATGTCCGCAACAATCTCAAGATTTACCTGCAGGCAGCCAGGGAACGGGGGCAGCATCTGGACCACACCCTGCTCTATGGCAATCCCGGCCTGGGCAAGACTACCCTGGCCCAAATCATGGCCAAAGAGCTAGGGGTCAATATGGTCAGCACGTCCGGCCCTGTGCTGGAAAGAAGTGGAGACCTTGCCGCCATCCTGACCAGTCTAAAACGAAATGATATATTGTTTATTGATGAAATCCACAGGCTCCCTCCGGCTGTTGAGGAAATTCTTTACCCGGGCATGGAAGACTTCAAACTGGATCTGATCATTGGACAAGGGCCTGGGGCAAGGACCGTAAAAATAGATCTAGAGCCATTTACCCTGGTTGGAGCAACAACACGTATCGGTCTTTTGACATCCCCCCTAAGAGACAGATTTGGCGTGATCTGCCGGCTGGACTTTTACTCACCTGAAGAACTGGCCGAAATTGTAAAAAGAGCAGCCAAAATCTTAGGATTGGACATTTCTGCAGCTGGAGCCCTGGAAATTGGCAAAAGATCACGTGGTACCCCCCGTATTGCCAACAGGCTCTTGCGCCGGGTTCGTGACTTTGCCCTGGTCAAAGGCTTCAACCAGATTGATGCCCAGGTAGCTGCCAAGGCCCTTGAGTCCATGGACGTGGACGGCAGTGGTCTGGATATGATGGACCGCAAGATTCTGGAATGTATTATTCACCACTTTGGCGGCGGACCTGTAGGCGTAAAAACCATTGCCGCTGCGGTTTCCGAAGAAGTACGCACGATTGAAGAAATTTATGAACCCTACCTTATCCAATGCGGATTCTTAAAAAGAACTCCCAGGGGCAGAGTAGCCACTGCCCGAGCTTATACGCATTTGAAAATATCCCCTCAAAATCAAGGCTACTTGCCCCTGGACACCGAGGATTAACAAATGCCCGAAAAAAAACTGAAAATAAAATTACTCAGTAAAACAGGCAACGGACTGTCTCTCATTTATGCTGCGTTCAGACAGTGCTATAGTGCAGGATTCGTAGGAGACATATGGGACGACCTTGTTTCAGGCAAGATAGAGAAAGAAAAGCAGGCTGAGTTTATTGCCAAAATATTAGAGTCCGGACACGAAAGCCCTATTGAGCATGTAAGTTTCACCTTTGCCGTGCAGGGAGTTTCCAGGGCTCTTACCCACCAACTGGTAAGACATCGCATTGCATCCTACTCCCAGCAGAGCCAGCGGTATGTTGATGAAAGTGACTTTGATTATATCCTGCCTCCCAGTATTGCCAAGATACCCGAAGCTAAGGTCGAATTTGAACAGTGTATGCAAACAATAGGGAAAGCATACCGTGACCTAAAAAGGATTTTACAAGATAATGGCCTGGGGAAAAAGGCCAATGAAGACGCACGGTTTGTCCTTCCCCAGGCATGTGAATCCAAAGTGGTCTTCACCATGAACTGCCGTAGCCTGTTACATTTTTTTGAACTCAGGTGCTGTGAACGGGCACAATGGGAGATCCGCAAAATGGCCTGGAAAATGCTTAAGATTTTGCGTCAGGAACTACCGGTCATCTTTGCTGTTGCCGGTCCAAAATGTGAAAGGCTGGGATATTGTCCGGAGGGGGAAAAGTTTACCTGCGGGAAGTTTAAGGTCAGGGGCTAGAACTAACTCTGGCCCCTGACTAACTATGAATCCTAATCTTGCATTTTCTGGACTAAATTTTTAAGCTTCTGTGCCTGAGATGCCAATTCAGCAATGGCTTGGGCTGCCTCTTGCATGCCACTACTTGTCTCGGCTGAAATCCTGTTTATCTCTTCTACCGCTCTAGTAATCTCTTCACTGGCTGCTGATTGTTCCTCAGAAGCAGTAGCAATGGCCCGAACTTGATCAGCGTTCTCCTCTGCAATACGTACGATCTCTTGGAGGGCCTGACCGGATTTATTAGCCAGCTCAGTGGCCTCCTGTACAGCCTGAGCCGCCTTATCTGTATCTTCAATATTTTCACGCGTACCTTCCTGGATGGAAGAAATAACCTCACCAACCTCCTTTGTTGCTGCCATGGTTTTTTCAGCCAATTTTCTTACTTCATCAGCAACAACAGCAAACCCTCTACCATGTTCACCAGCCCTGGCGGCCTCAATAGCAGCATTTAAGGCCAGCAAATTAGTCTGATCGGCAATATCAGTGATAACGTCAATAACCTCTCCGATATCTTCTGCCTTCTGACCGAGTTGATTCACATTTTCTTTGACCAGGTTGGTCAACTCTTGGGCCTGCTCAATAGCCTTGACCGCCTTATGAACGATCTCTGACCCATCAAGGGCCTTATTTTTAGCCGCTTCTGTATTTTCTGCAGCGTTAGATGCATTTTTAGCTACCTCCAAGACCGTGGCATTCATCTCTTCCATGGCCGTAGCGGTTTCTTCGGCTCTTTTCTTTTGCAATTCAGCACCTTCTGTTGTTTGCTCGATCTGAGCCGATAATTGATCAGAGGCTGAAGCCATGAGGTCGGTGACTTCGGTGATGGAAGCAGCAGCCTCTCTCAAGGTTTCTGCCTGCCTAGCCATGATTTCTTCATTTCTTCTTATATCAGTAACGTCCTGGAGAATGATCACGGCTTCAACGGTCTTACCCTCTCTATCTTTAACAGGAAAAGCATTCACTAAAACAATTTTTTCTTCTCCATTTCTATGTTTAAAACTAACTTCTCCTGCCCATGGTCGTCCTTGCGGAATAACGATTTCAGCTACGGGTTTACATACCTGGCATTCTTCAAAGGAAGAATAATTTAAAAGCTCATAGCCTTTTAATTTACCGATGGCCTCTTCTTTGCTTCTGCCAGTAAGTTCACAGATAGCATCATTAACATATTGAACGACCCTATCCTTGGCACTTACGGTAAACATAGGAGCGGTAATGCCATTTCTGAAAGATTCCTGAAGAAAAATTCTATCCTGTATAGCTCCTGCCATGTCGTTAATGGCCAAAGCTGTTTCACCGATAACGTCTTTAGCTGCATAGTCTACACGGACATCATAGTGACCATTGGCAATTTTACGGCAAGACTGGGCAATTCTGCGCAAAATCTGGGTAAGATTTTTCATCAGCAAAAAGATGAGAATTAAGGCAAGGACCAGAGCCAAGCTTCCAGTAACGGCGCTGGTGGAGAACAAAACCTTATCCATGCCAAAGAAAAGATCCTTTTTCGTGAGAGTTATGACGACGTGCCAGTCCCAGGGAGCATAGAACTTAATGTAAGCTATAGTTGGCTCTCCTTCCCATTCAAAATCAAGCTTCCCTTCTTTTATCTTCAACATTTTTTGACCAAATTCAAACTCTGTTATATTCGTCCGTGATAGTTGATCAGGATGATAGAGAATCTCTCCTTTGGAATTAAAGACAGTAATCTCACCCTTACCCTTGATATTGAATTTTCTAAGAAGACTTACTAATTCGGGGGTCATTATTTTGCGCCCGACATAAATGACAGCAACGATCTTTCCGGAAGGATCTCGCAAGGGTTTATAAGCCGTAAGATACCAGGCATTAACAACAAAGGCTCTGCCACGGAAGGTCTTTCCGGACATAACTGTTTGGTAAACAGGGCTGGAAGAAGGAATGTAAGTACCAACAGCCCTTGAACCATCCAGCTTTTTAACATTGGTGGAGACCCGCAAAAGCTTTCCGGGTAAGACCTGGAAGATAGTGGCTGTCCCGCCCACTGTAGCCTGTACTTTATCCACCAGTTCAAAATTATTATTGATGACCATGGAACCAATTTTTAGCGTTGGAATTCTGACTCGTTCTGTTTGCTTGGTAATTTGATTGGTAATGGTCATTTCTATCGTTTGACTTTCATCCAAATAAGCAGACCCAAGGGATCTGATCTCTTCGTCCATAAGGGCTAAATCAGCATCAATTTTCTCTTGGGTAATGTCATTCTTCATATCCACGGCATGAACAAGTTGATCTAGAGCTGACTGCATAAAATTTTGCCCTAGCTCAAATAAAGATCCGCGCATACGCCAAAAATTGAGCCCGCCCATCAAACCAATGGTCAAAAAAACTATAAGGAGCACCCCAGCGTACATCTTGGTGGTAAATTTTAACCCTCGGAGCATAAAAAACCTCCTTGATTAATAGTTGGCACTTAAATTCCAGATTAGCAAATTTCTCAACTAGTTCTTACTAAAATAAAGTTTAAGTGGAACTTAAAACTTAAATTACCAAAAGGGAGGTTAATTACTAATTTTGAAAAAGTAACTTAACCGGGAGACTCAAAACAAAACGGTTCTAACGAATTGTAAAGCTTGAAAATCTTTTTTGTTTATTCACCTTCTAACTCACTTTTGACACTCTAAAACTAAAGTAAATATTAAAACATACTGATCCACTCTCTGGTGAAAGGATGAAAGCGAATATTGTCCTGTGCCAAATTGGCTAGCTCCATATAAGTTATTAATCTGGCAGCAAAAATAATCCAGACAAGGATTAGGCAACAGACCATCACCCCTTTCAGACGCAAAGGCTGAATGCTTTTGATAAGCATGCTGCACAAAATTATAATCAAGACTGTACATAAGACTATTATTGCTGCTGGTAAGTACAGCGGAATAATTTTTAACTTATCGTCTAACAAAATATAAATCCATATACAAGGCAAAAATGAAAAAAGAAGAGAAAAAATATTCCACTTTGCTGTCAGGTTTAAGGAGTATCGATAATAGTCCCGGCCAAAGTCGTCTTTGAAACGCCTTAAAACCAAATAAAGAAACCCAAAGCTTGCAGCAGCAACCAATGAAAGAATGAATAACTGGCTAGTAATAGGATAAATTAAAGAATCAAGAGAAGGGGGCAACAACTTTGGGGTCAGGCCCAGACTTTGATAATAAAAAACCAAAATCAGGGATATAAACAATATTTTTAAACAGCCTATACCTATGATCCCAAGAATGAGATGAAGAACTTTATTTTTTTTGAGTTTTTTCCATGTACTCCAATAAGAAAAAAGAGAAATAGCTGCCAAGCCGAGACAAATAATCCCAGGCCAAAGAACATCTTGGTTTTGCTTATAAAAAATGCTCAAAGGAGGATAAAACTTGGAATAAACACTCAAAAAAATGGCTGTCAAAGCCAAGGCCAGGATGACAATAGTTGCCAGACGAGACAATTGCCACGCAAATTTATCCAAAAAAACCTTTTTCTGCCACATCCCGAAAAGCTCACTGCACCAGGCCATGACTGACGCACCTAAAGAACTGAGGACAACCATTACCCCCAGAGGAACAATAAAGCCCAAAGTCATATCGTATTCAAAAATCATCTTATTCCCCCACCTTAATTTTTTTTAGATACCAATATAAAAATCCAAACCTTACGGTTATAATAAACACTTTATCGAGACTAACTTGTTAAAATGATTAACTTTCCTAGGCCATAAACTCTACGCAAAAACTTGCTTTCTACATGAACAACTTTTAGATATTTATTTTGCCTTAAAAACAAGGGGGATGCAAGATTATAACAAGAATAAAGCAAAATAATTTACATGCTGAAATTTGATTTTATGAGCTTGATTGCTTATAAAGCTTAAAATATAGACTAGAAATCTTAAAAAAGCCTGTGGCTGAACTTTTTTATCAACTTAATTTCCATGGTGTTTATTCTAGTCTTGGTTTCTTTCATGCTGGCACAAAGACTTGGACCTGTTCTCAAAACTTGCTTGCGGACAGAGCATAATGGGATATTTTGGGTAAACAAATAGTCTTTTAATTATACCTAAGTTTAGCGATTTTCACTCAATGGGTGATGAGATTGCCACGGACAGCTTCGCTGCCCTCGCAATGGCGATCTCGCTGCTGTCATTGCGAGTGGAACAAAGTGTAGCGAAGCAATCTCAAAGTTTGAACTGCAAAAAAATCGCACAATTTAAACTATAGATATTTATGGTCAGTATCGCAAAATATTCAGCCCATTCATCCCGATGCTCTGTTTTCCGCAAGCTTGCACTAAGATGGGTTACCCAAACCATTGATAATGCATTTCAGAGACCAAGACTTTCAATCAGAGGCTAAAATGGGGTTGGGCCACAGGCTCAAAATACGAACTAGATACGCATGCAAAAATAAAGTCCTCTTTCAGAAACTGTCGAAATTTATTTATCGAATTTCAAAATTTCGCCGGTCGCCAAACAAGTCTTAAAAATTAGCGGACCAATTATTTGCATACTCATTTATTCAAAGGAGACTAAAATGCCTAAGCTTCTAATCTATACTTTAATCCTTTCTTTTTCACTTGTTGGTTGTGCAGGTAAATGGCCCAAAAGTAAGGAATGGCGCCTGCAGACTCTAGAGGAAAATTTTTTGGAGCTAAAAAACAACCAAAAAAATACCCAAACCAAACTGGTTCAACTAGAAAAAAGACTTTCAGACGTGGAAAATAATCTGGAAGAGATAAAGCAGAAACAGGAAGAAAGCCAAATCCAGCAGACAGAAATTCAGGAGAAAGATGCTGAACAGCCAAGTCAACAGGATATTATTCCTGAGTCTGAAAATAAAAACGGTGCTCAGGTCGAAGACGAAGTGTCCAAAGACAACCAAGTGACAAAAAAAATCAATTCCGAGCCAGAGAAACAGGAACATAAAAATGATGAACAGGCATTATATAAAAGGGCCCTGGATCTAATCTGGCAAAATAAACCAGAACAGGCTCGGAAACTTTTACTAGATTTTAAGAATAACTATCCACACAGTAAGCTCATGCCCAATGTCCTATACTGGATTGGCGAAACTTATTATTCTCAGGAACAATTTGCCAAGTCTATTTTGAACTTTAAACAAGTTATGCAAACTTTCCCCAAACACCCAAAAGCTGTCCATGCCTTGTTGAAAATTGCCTATGCCTATGAAAACCTAAACGACAAAAGTAACGCCTTGTTTTACCTCAAAGTACTTGTTCAAGATTACCCTAACTCTGACGTAGCAGCCAGAGCCAGAAAGAAGATTAAAGAAATCGGCGGCAAATAAGGGAGTGAGTGAGCGGACTGATGTGATGTTTTTTTCTCCACCCATTTACCCGTTTACTCATATACTCAACAACTCATATACCCATTATGAAAAAATATTCCCGAATTGAGGAAATAAGGGCCTGCCTTGCCATGTACCACATCAAGGGACTGGGGCCAAGGACCTGGAAAAGGTTAGCCAACCATTTTGGTTCTCCTGCCAGAGCATTGAATAATTATGGACAGTGGTTAGACTTAGGCCTAGCCAGAGGCTCCGTGGTCAAGGCAGTCAAAGATAAACAATGGGAGGAAAAGGTTGAACAGGATCTGAAAAGAATCACTAGCAAGAATTATGAGATTGTTATCTGGACAGACGATGATTATCCCTATCTTTTAAGACAGATCCCTGATCCCCCTTTTGTGCTTTATTTTTTAGGCGATAAAAAACTATTAAATGGAGCATGTCTGGCAGTAGTTGGATCGCGCAAGTGTTCCAGGTATGGGCAGGATATGGCCGGAGAAATTTGCTCAGAGCTTTCCGCAAAAGGAGTGACCATAGTATCCGGCCTGGCGCAGGGCATTGATAGTAAAGCCCACCTGGCCGCTCTGGATGGAAAGGGCAGTTCTGTTGCTGTTTTGGGCACGGGCATTGACATTATTTATCCGGCCACGAATAAAACCTTATGGCACAAGCTGACCCAGACAGGACTGATTGTAACAGAATTTGCTCCCGGCACTAAACCAGAGTCCCCTAATTTTCCTCATCGAAACCGCATAATCAGTGGCCTGTCTCTAGGAGTATTGGTAGTCCAGGGCGCGCAAAAAAGTGGCACCATGATTACAGCCATGCTTGCACTGGAGCAGAACCGGTTGGTGTTTGCTGTCCCCGGGGCAGTAAATATGGCCAACTTTGATGGATGCAATTACCTTATTCAACAGGGTGCTTTTTTGGTCCAAACAGCAGTAGATATCCTGCGCGAACTAAAGCCCATGCTCGGCAAGCAGCACGCTTTCCCGGCAACAGAAGAAAAGGACAATGGACCACCTAATAAGGAACTTGATTTAAGCAGGGATGAAGAAAAGGTGCTTGAAACTCTAGCCAAAGAGATTAAAATGCATATTGATCAACTGGCCCACGTATTAGATTGGCCCAGCTTTAAGGTTAGTCAGATACTCATCGACCTGGAGATAAAGGGGGCTGTCAAGCGACTGCCCGGAATGCACTATAGTGTTTAAAGAGAGTAGAGTTAAGTGGGTGTTGCAATTCATTTGTTTACCCAATAACCATGATGACCGTGGCATTCACCCCCACTGCTCAGCCATTACTCTAAAACTTCAAATTTATACGAGGTTTCTAGGCATGCAAAAGATCCCTTTAAACCTTGCCCAGCCAGGCATGATTTTGGAAAAACCAGTGCTAAGAGACAATGGCCTGGTCTTGGTGGCCGAAGGCACTGAGCTCAGCGAACCCCTGATCAGCCGTCTGGAGAATATGGGAGTAAAGAATATCATTGTTCAAGGCGAGCCATTAGATCTGGAAGGGATGGCTGGAAGCACTTCTTATGCCCAACGCATTGAACGTTTGGAGCACCTTTTTCGTAAGTTTAAAGATGACCCCTGGATGAATCAGGTCAAATCTTTTCTAAAAGCCTATTATGAACAAAAGGCTGCTGAGCAAATCCAACCTCAAAAGCAAAACGATTAGATTATGCAAGACTTAAGAGTAGAACGTAAAGGAAGACTCTTGGCCGTTAAGGACCTGCCCACTTTGCCCTCGGTTTTGGATGAGGTGAGCAAGCTGGTTCAGGATCCCGCCTCCTCCACAGAACAGATAGCCAAGGTTATTTCCAAAGACCAGGTATTATCGGCCAAGGTACTCAAGATGGTGAATTCTCCCATCTATGGATTCCCCAGACGAATCAGCACAATCCAGCATGCCTTGGTTTTGCTGGGATTTAATGTCATAAAAGGTCTCATTATCAGCACTTCTGTCTTTGATATCATGGCCAAGAACATGATCGGGCTGTGGGAACATAGCTTGGGGTGTGCTCTGGCCTGCTCTAGTATAGCTAAGATTGCCGGATTAAAGGATCCGGAGGAATATTCGGTAGCAGGGCTGTTGCATGATTTGGGTAAAGTAGTGGCTACTGTACAACTGCCGGAACTGAAAAAAGAAATAGATGTTTTGCTCAAAGAAAAAGAATTGGCCTATATTGAAGCCGAAGTTGAAGTTATGGGCTTTGGACATGACAGGGTTAATGCCTGGCTAGCAGACCACTGGCACCTCCCCCTGCGATTACGGGAAGCACTGGCCTGGCACCATCGTCCTAAATCCGCCCAACATTATCCGGATATGGCTGCAGTTGTCCATATAGGCGATTTTCTCACTCGGGCTTTTGAAGTGGGCTCAGGCGGGGATGATCATATCAGCTACTTAAAACCTGAGGCATTAGAGATATTAAATCTTAAGCTAACCGATCTGGAAAAGGTACTTGATGACCTGGGGCAGGAGTTTGTTGAGCTTTCCGATTTTAGACCGGAAGATTAGAGATTTGAATAATTGAGAGTTCGAGAAGCTAGGGAGTTATGAAACACTTTTTTTTAGTTTCATCAGACGCGGAACTTTTTAAACTCTTTAAAGAGATCTGTCCCCATGTGCAGTGGTCTGTTTTTGAACGCGGTGCAGGGGCCATTGAGTATCTATTCAATGATCCCCCTGAGCTCTTGATAGTGGATAATGATCTGGATGATATAAGTGGTCTGGAACTGATCAGACTTTTTAAGAGCGAAAATGTCTATCGCCAGGTCCCGGTAGTCCTTTGTCTAGAAAAGGAGGCACTGAGACAAAATCTGGATTTCTCAATGATAGAAGTGGATGATTTTCTGGTCAAGCCTTTGGACAAAGAATTGACTGCTGCCAGGTTAAAGCTGACCTTGGCCCGGGCTGGACGGGCACTTGATGCCAATCCATTAACCAAGTTGCCGGGCAACACCTCCATTATCCATAAAATCCAGGAACTCATAGTTCGTAAACAGGAATTTGCTTTGGCTTATGCTGATTTGGACCATTTTAAATCCTTTAATGATAAATATGGTTTTTCACGTGGGGATGAAGTGCTGATGATGACCGCACGGGTGATTGTGAATACCATTCGAGCATTTGCCGGAATGGATTCCTTTGTCGGCCATATCGGTGGGGACGATTTTGTATTTATTGTGCCACCGGATAAAGTAGAGACTGTTTGTAAGATGATTATCCAAAGCTTTGATAGCATTGTGCCGAACTTCTACGACCAGGAAGACAGGGCCCAGGGTTTTATTCGCTCAACAGACCGCCAGGGTAAAATCCAGACATTTCCCATCATGGCCTTGTCCATAGCAGTAGTCTTTAATTTAGAGGGAGAACTGTGTCACTATGGCCAAGCTTCACAAATTGCCATGAACCTAAAAAAATTAGCAAAGAAAAACCCAAAAAGCTGTTATGTCCTGGACCGACGAAAATCTTCCTGAAACAATTCAGATTTTTTTGGCCTATCTGGACGTGGAAAAGGGGTATTCAAAAGCCACTTTAAGTTCCTATGCTTTGGACCTGGCTCAGTGGGAATATTTTTTAAAGACCAGGAACAAGTCCAATGAACAACCTGAACAAATAAACCGCGCTGACATTCACGCTTTTCTGGCCGAACTACACCGCCAAAGACTTGCTAAGTCCAGCATCGCCCGCAAACTCTCTTCTTTACGCAGTTTTTTTCGTTTTCTCCTCAAAAAAAAATATATTCAGCAAAACCCTTGCCAGGGGTTAAAGAATCCCAAACAAGATAAACCCCAGCCCAAGACCTTAAATATAGACCAGGCACTCAGTTTGATGCAGGCAGTGATTGAACCCACCCCTAAAGGTTTACGTGACCTGGCTCTGGCTGAACTACTTTATGGGTCAGGCTTACGTATAAGTGAGACCCTAGGACTTAATCTGGAAGATATTGATCTGAGCCAAAAAATTGTCCGTGTCCGGGGCAAGGGAGGTAAGGAAAGACTTGCTCCCATCACAGATGCAGGCCGGGATAGAGTCAAAGCCTATCTTGAACAAAGAAGCGCTTTTAGTCCTCACCCGCAGGAGCAGGCTCTGTTTTTGGGTCTTCGGGGCAGGCGGCTGCAACGCAGAGAAGCAAATAGAATTCTGGCCCGTCTAAGCAAGCTTGCAGGACTTCCCCAGGAGATCAGCCCACATACCTTGCGACACAGTTTTGCCACCCATTTACTCCAATCCGGTGCAGACTTAAGGAGTGTTCAGGAACTTTTGGGACATAGTCGTATCAGCACTACCCAGCGCTATACCCATTTGAATATGGAGACAGTGATGAGAATCTACGATCAAGCCCATCCGCGCGCCAGGGAAGAAGATTGAGAAGTCGGGAGAACAAAAAAAGACTTATTCCAGCCGGTGCAACCTAACTTCTCAGCTTCCTATCTTCCTCTTCAAAAGCCTGGCTAAAGCCCTAATTGAGCCAGAAGCTCATCCACATCCGCCTGGCTAATACCTGTTTGTGGGCCTTTGAGTTCAGATACCTTCTTTTCTGTTTCTGCTTTGATGGTTTCAAAGTCTTTATCCGGGTCTTTTTCCTTGGTTTTTATGGACAGTCCCGCGGTTAGATAGAGTTTGAGTACATGTTCCTCAATTTTACGCAAAGAAGAAATAATTTTTTTAATCCTCTGACCAGTTAAGTCCTGAAAACTTAAAGAGGTCATTATTTTCAGGAGATCCTTGTTTAACTCATTGTTTTTGGCTATGAGCCAGTCAATAACCTGCGTAGCATCATGTTTGTCTTTTTTGATCTTTTCCAGAACAGTAGTAATATGCGTACTTTGTTCCAGATGTTTTTCCACAATGGCCATGATCTCCACTGTGGCCTTCTCTGTTGTCTTTAGAACGGCATCCAACTGGTCAGATGTTTCGTGGAAAATCTCTTCGGCTTCTTCTTTAGTTAACTCAGGCAGTTCTACGCCCATCTGTTCTGTCTGCGTGATCTCGCGATAAATTAACCCCAATCCCTCACGCAATTCATCGCTTAATTTACGATAAAATTCGCTATCCAACAACGCTTTGGACAGCGCTTCCGCAAGACCTTCTTCCAAAACTCTGGCAACAGTATCTGAAACAGCTTCTTTGATAAACTTTTCTGTCTGCTCAGTAATATTCGGCATAAGTTCTTGTGTAACATCCTTGGTCAAACCAAACCCTCCTGAAATTCGTAACTTGCTAACTCTTATTTTAAAAATGATTTTCTGTCAGGAATTTTAAGAGAAAAGACAGTATCTCCATTCTCACCGGTTAAAGAGGCTGTCCAATTAAGTCTTGAGCATAAAAATTTAATTAAAGTAAGCCCCAAGCCCAGATGACCAGGCTTTGTTGTTTGCCAGGGCCGCCATGGTTCTTGAACAGAAAGCTTTGTCCTGGAGATAATTTTAAATTCCACCCCTCTTCCATAGGGCAAGGCCATAATAACTAAATCATGTTCACTCTCCGGGTCTTTTTGCTTATAAGCCTCAACGGCATTGGCCAAGGCATGTTCAATGCAAAAGGTTAAAGCAAAGGCAGGACACTCAATAACAGGAATATTCGGAGCCAAATTTAACTGACATTTTACCTTGTGTTTAAAGAACAAGTCATTCTGCCAAAAAGCTTCAAGCCAATGCAAAAAATCATTAGGGCTGGCCTCGACTTGTTCTTGCTGCAAATAAAATGCCCGTTGAGAATTCAAGTCCAGCGCCTGCAATAACTTTTTGGTCCCCTGGTTCAGGTAGTCAAATCTTTTGCTCTGATCTTTTAAAGAAGTGAGAGGGTTCTTAGTCAAAATAGAATTAAGTAGAGTAAGCTGCATATCTAAAACATGCGCAAAATTATTCAGATTATGCATCAGGCCGTGAAATTTTCCTCCGCAACTGGCATCCAAATAATATTGGACAAGTGCCAGTTGTTGGTCTGGACTAAAGTTCATTTTTCCTCTCTCTAATTTGCTCCCTTTGTTCCTGAAAAACAAATTGAACAATATGTTCCCGGTCAATATCACGGATATTGGTAAATTGTACTACCCAAACAGGCACATTATGCTGACTTTCCTGACGATGAATAAGGCCAACTACGCCCACAATCTTCAGGGGAAATTGGGAAAGAACAAGGGCCATTTCTATAGCTTCACCCTTCTTAAACTCTGTTTTGGAAACAAATTTAAGCCCTGCACCGCTAATCTCAACTACTTCTGCACTAATTGGGAAGTCTTCCTGGATACTATCCTGTTTTAACAGGCTTAAGATCATATCCAGCTTGGCATCCATATTTTGCAAAAATGTGATTAACTCGCGGGGAATGTGGGAACCTTGTAGATTTTTGATTACAGAGCTGTCTGCATCACAACCAAGACAGGCAGAAAAGAGAGGTCTGGTATCGGGGGAAGGTAGCTTACGAACATAAGCCTTGAGTCTGGTGGAGATTCGCGAATAGGTGCGTTTTTGCTTGATCATCTTTCTTCCCCATTAAATAGAGCTAAAAAAATTAAAACAAAATCTTAGCGCGAATAGGGCAGTACTCTCGCTCAAATAATCTCTCGCAACTTTCTCATAGTATTAAAACACCCTGCTCTCTGCATCACCGAGCAGATGCGGAACTAGCAAGCATGAAATATTTACCAATAAAGAATAAAGTCCGGGGACAAGCAGAGCGAAAATTTACTCATTGGTATTTTTTAGAAATTTATTTATTTCACCACCTGTTCATGTGTAAATCATTATCCGGACAGATTAGTAACTTTCTTTTAGCACAAAAAAAAATATTTGCAAATCTTTTTAAAGCGGATTTGCGTTTAAAAGTCTCCGTTGATCTCTACATGCATTGCTTTGACAGGGCAGACACGAGTACATTGACTGCAGGCAGTACATCTTGAAGATTCAAAAATCACAAGCCTTGTTTCCAAGTCAAGACGCAAGGCATTAGCTATACACAAAGAAGTGCATAACCCACAGTGTAAGCATGATTCTTCATCGCGTGAAATGCTTTGGGCGACTTCCTGCACGGACACACCATGTTCCTGCAAATAGGAAATGCCCTTTTTATAATCTTCCTCAGTGCCGGAAAGTTCTAAAATCATGTGGCCTTCTTCTTTGGGATCGATCCTGGCCTTTAGGATATTAAAGGTCAAATCAAACTTTTTAGCCAAATTATACATCATAGGACTACGAGAAGTCTCCGGCGAAAAATGTAAGGAAATTATTTTGGAATATTTTTTTTGTTGCATTTTAACTCCCTAATAAAAAAA
The DNA here is from genome assembly GCF_982781345.1 of Desulfovulcanus sp. NCBI lineage: Bacteria > Pseudomonadati > Thermodesulfobacteriota > Desulfovibrionia > Desulfovibrionales > Desulfonauticaceae > Desulfovulcanus > Desulfovulcanus sp. Next base: position 15,475 of record NZ_CEYAEZ010000024.1, on the reverse strand, counting down.
GCAAAAAGGTCTCAAGGTGAAAAGAAAAGTTTTGTTTAACCTCTTAGCCTCTTAAAGCTTTTAACCTGAAACAGATTTAATCAACGCTGGCCAAAAAGCCTTTTGCCCGTCTGGCCTCTACTGTATGAGGAAATTTTTTAATCAATTCTTTTAACACAAGCTGGCCGGCTTTTTTCTTGCCTAGCTTATAAAAGGCCATGCCCTGTTTTAACATGCTCGGCCTTAATTTATTACTTTTGGAAAATTTACTGATGACCTCTTGGTAGGCCAGAACCGCCCTGGCATAATCCCCCATTTGATAAAAACATTCACCCTGCCAAAAATAGGCATTAGGGACCAATTTATCCTTGGGAAAAGTCCGAATAAACTCATCCCACAAAGACTGGGCCAAATCATATTTGCGAGCATAAAAAGATTCCAAGGCCTTTCTGTATAATTCCTGGGCTGAGTTAGCCGTAAGAAAGGCTGCTTCCTTTTTATCTCCTTCTTTAGGTGACGCAACTTTCTCTGATTTCTCACCTTTTTCATCTTCCAAAAAATCAAGGCCCAATTGACTTTTGGTCCTTTGCCAATTCTTTTCCAGTTGTTCAATTCTTTTGCTCAATATAGTCAGGGTCTGGGTAGAATTGGTCTGAGCCGTGTCTAGCCTTTGTAGTTTTCGGTCAAGGGCATCCATTTGACCGCTTAAAGTAGCTAGTTGAACGCGCAAAGACTCTATTTCGGCCCAGAGATTGGCCTGGGTAGATCTGACTGGAGTGCTCGTTTGGACAATCTGCTCTTTTAAAACCTTGGTCCGGGAGTTTAATTCCTGGCGCAGGGCCTCAAGCTGCTTTTTTAGTGCATTATCTTCTCTTGCCAGCTTGGCATTTTGGCTACTGACCTGGATACGCAGTGTATCCAAATCATTTTTAGTAACACAAGAGGCGCATAAAAATAAAGCGGCAATAAGAGTAAGTATTACTTTCATTTCTATCTTCTTTTGATATGCTAACGGACTACTAAATAGTCCGCCAGATTAAATATTTCCTTTACTTTCCTCCTCAACCACTCAACGACTTAACCGCTCAACAACTCAACTAAATTAAACCTTCTTCCCCCTTTTACGGCCCCAGAACAAATAGGCCAGACCGCCTAAAACAGGAATAAACACAGCAGCGGCCAACCAAGCCATTTTTTCTTGAGGTGTGGCAAAGTCACGCTGAAAAATATGCCAGATTGCCCAAAGATTGGGTAAAATAGGCACAACTAATATGATTAATACTAATGGTAATTTCCCCGGAGGAATGCCAAACATCAAGCTCTCCTTTTATAAATGACCCAAAGGCCCAGAATAAAAAGCCCCAGGGCAAGGATTTGTGTTACGCTTAAAATTCCGATTGAGCCACGATAGTCGCCTCGAAAAAACTCGATGCTGAATCTAAAAAAAGCATATAAAATAAGAAACAAGCCCATCAATTGGCCTGAACCTTTTAGACGCTTTTTGCCGACCAAAAGGAAGATAAAAGTTACCAGCCCGGCCAGAGAATGATAAATTTGCGTTGGATGCAGGGGAACATACAGAGGCGCCAGAGAATCAGGATGAGTAAAGGTTACGGCCCATGGCAGAGTACATTGCGTCCCATAACAGCACCCGGCAGCAAAACATCCTAGCCTGCCCACGGCCTGTCCCAAAGCCAGCCCCGGAGCAACGGCATCTAGCCATGGCCACAAAGGCTGGTTTCTCTTACGCAAAAACACGTACCCACATATTGCACCAACAATGGCACCACCCAAAAAAACCAGACCCCCCTTCCAAAACATGAAGATTTCCAGAGGGTGCTCCAGAAAATACCTGGGATTAATGAGCACATAAAGAAGCCTGGCCCCTAAAATACCGCCCAAAATCAGATAAAAACCGAGGTCAGAGACCAATTTAGGATTTAATCCCCGGTACCTGGCCTCGCGCATGGTCCATGACATACCAAGCAAAAAAGCCGCTGCTATAAAAAAACCATAAGTATAGATGGTAAAAGAACCAATAGTAATCAGTTTAGGATGCATTTTTCTTCCGTTTGTAAAAGGAAATAAGCAGGGCAAGCGAGCCAAGGCTAATGGCAATGTCTGCTACATTAAAGGCTGGCCAGTGATGGGTACCCAGGTAAAAATCCAGAAAATCAATGACTTGTCCCAAACGAATACGGTCAACCATGTTGCCCAGAGCCCCACCTAGAATAAGTCCCAGCCCTGTAAACAAATAGTGGTCATTTCGGTCTACAGTTCTAACCAGATGAAAAATAAGGACTATAGCCAGAGCAGAAACAACAATAAAGAAATAAGTCTGCCACGTCAGGTCTGCTCTATTTAGAAAACCAAAGGCTGCACCTTTGTTCAAGACATGGACCAGGTTAAAAAAGCCAGGGATTATGGTCGTCCCTGACCATAAAGGGATGTTATTCTGTACCCAAAGCTTGGTTATCTGGTCCAGAATCAGGACCAAGGACCCCAGAAAAATGACTATCTTGTATTTTTTGGCCATCTGACTTTACCAGGTTTGTACAATTAAACACGTAGTACTGCAAATAACAAATTAAATAATTCAACTTTCGGAGTTATTTTACGTTCTCATTTTCTTCCATGCTAACAAAGACTTGGACACATCTAAGGCTTGCTTGCGGGCTGTGCATAAAGGGGATTTTTAGGTAAATGTTATTCAAAGCTTTTTCTGTATTCATGATATATTTCGTAATTTTTGTGAGGTAGTCTCCCTATGCACATCTTTTCCGCAAGCTTTGCCAAGATGTGTTGCCCAAGCCGTTTGTAATGCATTTCAGAAAATGCGCTCTCCAAAAGTGTTGAAATTATAGCGAGTTAGACAACTCCGAAAGTTGAGTTAAATAAAAAGTACCGGCCATTCTGAACAAAACATCTCTTCTGCTCAGAATAGCCTAGCCACTACGAGCTAAATTCCCTCATCACCTCGGCACACCTGGGACAAATTTCAGGATGTTCTTCATCCTGCCCCAGTTCCTCACTGTACACCCAACAACGGCTGCATTTTTGCCCGGAAGCCCTATCGACCTTTATTTTCAGATTGTCGATCTCTTCGCTGGTGTAAATGTCCTCCGGAGCCTCGGAAATGGGAGAAATATTTACCTGCGAGACAATAAAAACTTCCCTTAAATATGAGTGCACAGACTGCAACATTTCCCGAAGCTCATCGGATACATAAAGAGTGATCCGGCTATCAAGTGAATGTCCTAAAAGACCTGATTTGCGTGCCGGTTCAATGGCTCTGGTAACTTCGTAGCGCAAATCCAGAACAAGAGTCCATAAACTCTTCTCTTCCTCGGTTAAGAGGTCTTTTAAATCAGGTTGAAAACAAAGGCCGAATACGGTTTTCGATTCCTGTTTAATCTTTTCAGGCAGGTACTGGTAAATTTCTTCCGCAGTAAAACTTAAAATCGGGGCCATATCCTGTAGCATGAGAAGAAGAATCTGGTACAAGGCTGTTTGTGCCGACCTTCTCTCCAAACTCTTGGCTCCAGAGACATAGAGTCTGTCTTTTAGGATATCCAGATAAAAAGCGGACAGGTCTGTAACACAGAGATTGTGCAACGTATGAAATACCTTGTGAAACTCAAAATCATCATAGGCCTTTTGCATACGTTTGTGCCGGGTATAAACCAAGTCTAGTGCGAAGCGGTCTAATGGTAAAAGCTCCTTATTGGCCACTAAATCCTTTTGCGGATCAAAATCTGTTAAATTCCCCAGGATAAAGCGGCAGGTATTGCGGATGCGCCGATAGGCATCGACCAGCCTTTTTAGAATTTCCTCTGAAATGCGCAGGTCTTCCTGGTAATTTTCTGAAGCAACCCACATGCGCAAAATCTCTGCGCCGTATTTATCAATGATCTCTTGTGGAGCAATAACATTACCAACGGACTTAGACATCTTTCGACCCTGGCCGTCAACAACAAAACCGTGGGTAAGCACAGCCTTATAAGGAGGCACATCCCTGGTGCCAATGCTGGCCAGGAGTGAAGAATGGAACCATCCACGGTGCTGGTCCGTGCCCTCCAGATAAAGATCAGCAGGAAAATGGCATTCCTGACGCCCCTCTAAAACAGCCGCAAAGCTTGTGCCTGAGTCGAACCAGACATCCAAGATGTCATCTTCTTTTGTAAAGTTTTTGCTGCCGCAATGAGGACAAGTAAGGTCTGCCGGCTTTAATTCATCTATTTCTGCCTCAAACCAGTAATCCGCACCGCGCTCATGGGCGGCAAACTTGTCCACAACAGACTGAACCCAGTCGGGGTCATGCCAGGCTTCGCCACAGTCCGCACAGAGCAAAGCAATAATTGGTACTCCCCACATCCTCTGCCTGGAGATGCACCAGTCAGGCCTGTGCTCGATCATATTATAGATCCTGTCCCTACCCCAGGCAGGAATCCATTTAACCTTTTGATCTATGGCCTCCAATGCTTTTTGACGTAAATTATTCTCCTCCATGGAAATAAACCACTGGGTCGTGGCCCTGAAAATGACCGGTTTTTTACACCGCCAGCAATGGGGATAGGAGTGAGTTATATCTTCCCGGGCCAGAAGATGTCCTTCCTGGCTCAACTTTTCTATGACTTTTGGATTGGCTTCAAAAACAGTCTGGCCCGCAAAAAATTCTACCGAATTTAAAAATCTACCTTCATCATCTAAAGGAGAGAGAACCTCCAGACCATATTTTAAACCTGTTTCGTAGTCTTCGCGACCATGCCCGGGAGCCGTATGCACACAACCTGTTCCGGTATCAAGGGTAACATAATCGGCCAGAACTATAGGAGATGGGCGATCATAAAAAGGATGTTTAGCCTTTAACCCTTCCAGATCACTGCCTTTTATTCGCGCTATAATTTCCGGGTTTTCCCAGCCAAACCTCTCTTTATTTTCCGGCAACAAGTACTCTGCCAAAATATAGCCATCACCATTTACCTTCACCACTACATACTCAAAATCAGGATGTACGGCTACGGCCATATTATCTGGAATGGTCCAGGGCGTGGTAGTCCAGATCACTACAAAAAAATCGCCGGTAATTTGCGGAAATTTCTCTTTTGCTTTGGGGTCGGGCAGAGGAAAACGTACATAAATAGAGGGAGAAGTGTGGTCATAATATTCAACTTCAGCTTCGGCCAAGGCTGTCATACAGGAGATACACCAATAGATGGGCTTTTTGGCCCTTTTAACTGATCCCCTGGCCATAAACCGGCCCAGTTCGCGAGCCGTGGCCGCCTCATAGTCCGGGGTCATGGTCAGGTATGGTTTATCCCACACTCCTAGTACGCCCAACCGCTTAAATTCATTACGCTGAATATCTAAAAATTTCAGAGCATATTCCCTGCATTTTTGACGTATCTGAAGCACGGGCATCTCTTTTTTCTTTCCGCCCAGGGACTGCTCAACTTTCAGTTCAATGGGTAACCCATGACAGTCCCACCCGGGTACATATTCGGCCTTGTAACCCTGCATGTTTTTGGATTTGACAATGATGTCCTTTAAAATCTTGTTCATTGCCGTGCCTAAATGGATGTGCCCGTTGGCATAGGGGGGGCCGTCATGCAAAACATAGGTTGGCTTATCTTTATTGGCCTGGATCATGGCTTTATAGGCATTTATCTCTTCCCAAAATTTGAGCATTTTGGGTTCATTTTTCGTCAGGTTGGCCCGCATGGGAAATTTGGTCTTAGGCAAATTAAGAGTCTTTTTATAATCAACCATAAGTCAAGTTACCTCCTGCAGAGAATTTCATATGTTAATATTGATTGTATTAGTCGTAAAAGAAAAGTTGAACTTGAAACATAGTTTAGCTGAAGTCAAGAAAGAGCGAAGATTAAAAAGTCATAAGAGTCTGTGGCCAAACCTTACTTAAGAGGACAAATTTTCATATTTCTTTTCAATCCTGATTTCTTTCATGCCGGTGCAAATGCCTGGACCCATCTATAGCTTGCTTGCGGGCAGAGCATAAGGGGCATTTAGGGTAAATGAACATTCTTTTTATTGTCGATAGTTATGGCAAATAGTCCCCGATATTTAGCTTTGTCACCCCGATGCTCTGCTTATCCGCAAGCTTCACCAAGATGGATTACCCAGCCATTCGCAATGCATTCAAGAAACCAGGATTTCTCATCTGGTAGTCAAAATGGGGGTTTGGCTACAGGCTTTTTAGCCTCTTAGCTTCTTCTCCCAATTATAGGCCGTGCGGACTATCTCTTCAATGTCGTCATATTTAGGCTTCCAACTCATCTCCTTTAGAAGTTTGCCCGGGTCAGCAACAAGTTGCGCAGGGTCACCAGGACGACGGCCTGTTTCTATTACCTTAAAATCAACACCACTTACCTTTTTGACCGCATCAATGATTTCGCGCACAGAGTATCCATGTCCATAGCCACAATTATAAATTCCGGAAGGTTTTCCCTGTTCTAAAAACTTCAGGGCCAAAACATGGACATCAGCCAGATCAACCACATGGATATAATCCCTGATGCCTGTCCCATCAGGTGTTGGATAATCCGTACCAAAGATGGATAAAGATTCTCTTAAACCCAGGGCGGCTTGACAGGCTACCTTGATTAAATGGGTGGCATCTGGCGTACTCTGTCCAATGCGGCCCAGAGGATCTGCTCCTGCTACATTAAAATAACGCAAGATTATGAAGTTAAAATCAGGGTGAGCAAAACTTGCATCCCGGATAACCCATTCACTCATGACCTTGCTACGACCATAAGGGTTTATGGGCATAAGCGGGCTTTGCTCGTTTACAGGCACCTCCTCCGGCATACCATAGACAGCCGCTGTAGAAGAAAAGACAAAATTAGGGATATTATTCTTAACGGCCAATGCAATAAGAGAAGTGGTGTTAGAAGTGTTGTTTAAATAATATTTCAGAGGATTTTCTACTGATTCCGGAACCACTATACTGGCGGCAAAGTGAATAATGGCTTGAAATTTTTCTTCGCGCATAAGCTTGTCTAATTTGTCTCTATCCTTTAAGTCCCCGACCACCAGCCGGGCTGGTGGCAGTACAGCATCGGCCCGGCCAGTAGACAGGTTGTCATAAACAATTACCTCATATCCTGCTTGAGCTAGAGCAAGACTCGTATGCGAACCAATATATCCTGCTCCACCAGTAACGAGAATTTTCGCCATAAGCTTGTCTCCATATGGAAAATTTTTCTTTTATGCTTAATAGGTTTTGCAGGCAAAGACAAATCTTTTGCGTGACCTCTATCTGTATGCTAACTATTTAAAATGAGTGGGTGAATGGATGGGTTTGTTTGGTGGATCGATGAATAGGAGACATTATATCCCTTTCCCAATTAACCCATCAACTAACCCACTAACCATAAACCCAAAAGTCAGGAGGTAATTAATGCATAAAAAATACGGCTTTGAACTTCTTGAGGAAAGAAAAATTAAAGAGATTGCCTCAAGAGCCAAACTTTACAGACATAAAAAAACAGGAGCCAGGCTTTTGTCCATATTAAATGGGGACGAAAACAAGACCTTTGGCATAACTTTCCGCACTCCCCCAAAAGACAATACAGGGGTAGCCCATATTTTGGAGCACTCGGTCCTTTGTGGTTCCAGAAAATATCCGGTTAAGGAACCCTTTGTAGAATTGCTTAAGGGTTCACTCCAGACCTTTTTAAATGCCATGACCTATCCGGATAAAACATGTTATCCGGTGGCCAGCCAGAACTTGCGGGATTTTTATAACCTCGTTGATGTCTACCTGGATGCGGTATTTTTCCCCCGGATTTCCAAAGAAATTTTCGCCCAGGAAGGATGGCATTATGAGTTGCATAACCCGGATGAACCTCTAAGGTATAAGGGTGTAGTGTATAACGAAATGAAAGGGGCCTATTCTTCTGCTGATAACCTCCTGGCCGAATATGCTCAACAGTCCTTGTTTCCTGACACTCCCTACAGCCTGGATTCAGGTGGAAACCCTGAACACATCCCCGACCTTACCTATGAACAATTTAAAGAGTTTCATCGCCGTTACTATCATCCGTCCAATGCCTGGATATTTTTTTATGGCGATGACCAGGAAGAAATGCGTTTTAAGGCCTTAAGTAGCTATTTGGATCAGTTTGAACCCCTGACCATTGACTCCAGGATTCCTGAACAAAAGGCGCTGAATTTAGAAAAAAAGATAAGAAAAGTTTACATGGCAAGTGAAGACAACTCCAAGGCCATGCTCACGGTAAACTGGCTCTTGCCTACCACTTTTGACCCGGAGACAAACCTCTCCTTACGCATTTTAGACTATATCCTGATTGGTATGCCGGCCTCTCCTTTCCGCAAAGCCCTTGTCGACTCTGGTTTAGGAGAGGACCTGGCAGGCGTGGGTCTGGAAACAGACCTTATGCATCTGTTTTACTCCACAGGTCTTAAAGGTGTGACCAGTGATAACTTGGACCGGGTCGAAGAGCTGATTTTTTCCACATTAAAAAACATAGTAGCCGAGGGATTAAGCAAAGATATTATTCAGGCAGCCGTCAATACAATAGAGTTTGCTTTGCGCGAAAACAATACCGGATCCTTTCCACGCGGACTGGCTGTCATGCTTCGGGCTTTGACAACCTGGCTTTATGGACAAAGTCCTTTTTTGCTGATGGAGTTTGAACCTGTTTTAGCGCGGATTAAGGACAAAATTAACAAAGGGCCGCTGTTTGAACAGCTAATTGACAAATATTTTCTACAAAACAAGCATCGAACAACCCTGGTTTTAGAGCCTGATAAAGACCTTGAAAAACAGCTCAGAGAAAAGGAGCATAAACGACTTTTACAGGTCAAAGAAAGCTTGAGTCCCCAGGAATTGGATAGAATCATAGAAGAGACGAAAAAGCTTGAGCAAATGCAGGCTGCCCCGGATTCACCCGAGGCCCTGGCCACTATCCCCAGGTTAAAAAGAGATGACCTGGACAAAAAAATAAAGAAAATCCCCCTTGAGGAAGAAAACATAAATGGAATAAGCGTACTCATCCATCCTTTGCCCACTTCCGGTATCTTTTATATAGACCTTGGACTTAATATCCATCTTCTACCCCAGAAATATCTTTCTTATGTTCCCCTCTTTGGCCGGGCATTACTTGAAATGGGTACAAGATTTGAAGATTTTGTCTCGTTGACCACCAGGATTAGAAGAAAGACTGGAGGAATTTTTGCACAGCCTTTGGCCTCTCAGGTTCTGGGCGAACAAGATTGCACGGCCTGGCTCTTTTTGCGCGGCAAGACCCTGCCTGAAAACTTAAAAGAAATGTTAAACATATATAAAGATGTCCTTCTGGATCTGAACCTCGATAACAGGGAGAGGTTTCGCCAAATCGTCCTGGAAGAAAAGGCCGGCCTGGAAGAGAGTCTTGTTCCGCAAGGCCATCGTTATGTAGCCATGCGCCTAAAGGCCAGGTTTTCCGAAGCGGACTGGGCCATGGAGCATATGTCTGGTATAAGTTATCTCTTATTTTTGCGCTATTTACTGGACCAAATTGATAATAATTGGGACCAAGTACTAAGGACCCTTGAAGAAATTAAGTTTCTTCTTATACATAAAGACGCGCTCCTTTTGAATGTGACCACGGAAAGCAGGCTTTGGGAAAAGCACAGCCAGGATTTTCACGATTTTCTGACATTATTCCCCAAACGATTCATTTCTGATAGTAAATGGCTACCGGGTTCTCTGTGCGACAATGAAGCAATGGTCCTGCCCGCCCAGGTCAACTATGTTGGCCAGGCTGTAAATCTATTCGCCAAAGACTATGTCTTTCATGGTTCTTCACTGGTCGGCACAAGATTTTTACGAACCGGCTTACTTTGGGAAAAAATCAGGGTCATGGGCGGAGCTTATGGTGCTTTTTGTTCTTTTGACCACTTAACCGGAGTGATGACCTTTGTCTCCTATCGCGATCCTAATGTACTAAGCACCATTGAAGTGTTTAATCAGGCTGGAGAGTTCTTATCCACAAATCCACTGCCCGAGGAAGAAATAGACAAGGCAATAATTGGTACCATTGGTGATATGGACAGTTATCAGTTCCCTGACGCTAAAGGGTTTAGCTCTCTAATCAGGTACCTGACAAAAATTGATGACCAAGTAAGGCAAAAAATTAGAAACGAAGTCTTGGAAACAGACCGTAAGGACTTGCAAAGCTTTGGTTTAAGCCTCGATAAGGCGCGCTCAGAACGATTGATTTCTATCATGGGCAACAAGGCAAAACTAGAAGAGGCGCTCAAGGAAGGCCTAGATATTGCGAACGTGTTTAGTTTGCTTTAGAGGCTGTCCACCCTATTTTAAACGCTAATTGAAAGTCTTGGTTTCTGAAGTGCACTACAAACGGCTTGGGTAACCCATCTTAGTGAAGCTTGCGGAAAAGCAGAGCATGGGAAGAAATAGACTAAATATTTTACGACGGATACTATAACTATCGATAATAATAAAGAATATTCATTTATCCCAAAGGCCCCATTATGCTCTGCCCGCAAGCAAACTATAGCTGGGTCCGAGTCTTTGTACCAGCATGAAAGAACCCAAGACTGAAATAAAACCTTGGAAATTAAGTTGATAAAAAGGTTCGGCCAGAGGCTCTTTAGTAACGGCAGGCCTATGAGGGCCTGCCGTTAAACTCATCTATCCAGAATATTATTCTTAAGCCAGTTTAAATCCCACCACTCAACCGGATTCACCGGCAATCCAGAAATAAGAATACCAAAATGGAGGTGATCTCCACCAGCCATGCCGGTTGAGCCGGTTCTACCGATAATCTGGCCCTTGCGTACTGAGTCTCCTTCCTGAACATCAATCTGACTTAAATGAGCATAAAGTGACTGCAAACCAAGGCCATGGTCAATGATGACTACCTGCCCATAAATCCCTAAGAAACCGGCCCAAACAACCTTTCCGTTATTGGCTGCTGGAACCGGGGCTTGGGCCAGGGACGCCAGATCAACGCCTAGATGGGTCTGCTTGTCAATAAGCTGACCCTGATAATAATAACTTCGATGATCACCAAAAGAAGCCTTGCGGGCAGCATTTGGCTGACGTAAAAACTGGCCGGTAAATAAAAAATGATCAGCAGTTTTTAGGCCGATTTTACGGAGTTCCTGGCGATTTTTGGCCCGCAGGCTCTGGTTTACTTTTAAAAATAGGCGCAACAAGTCCTTTTCTTCTGGGAAAATGGACTGAAATTGAGGCATCTTGGCCTTTAGAAACCTGTCGCTAATATTGATTTTATCATGCCGAAATTTTCTCTTGTTTAGATGATGATAAAAACCTGACTTGGCCTTATTTTCTGCTAGATCAAGAGCCGTAATTGCGGGCATATCCTCCTCAGGCCGGGCATCATAAGGATAGGAAAAAAGACAATAATAAAGACCAGTTTTTTGTTTATATGCTGGGAAGAAATATTTTCCTACCTCCACTCCCGTCTGGGTAACCTGCTCGGAAACCTTGTAAACAACAAGCCCTGCTCCGCCCTGAGACAAATTATGCTTTTTGCTGACCAGAGAAATAAGCGGCGCTTTTGTGTCATAAACCATTTTTTTTACATAAAGACTGGTATTGCCCTTGCCCCAATTATTCCATGACCTATCTGTACATATTATCAACAACTCAAAAGGACCTTGCTTAAGTTTTGGGAGTTTAAACTCACCGGACCAGATCATGGTCTTGGCCGGAAAGACCTGATCGAGGACAGTGATTCTCTTCATGTTCTGCTTTAAAATCACCTGCAACTGCTTTAAACCCAATCCCTCATCTTTAGCTACTACTTGAAAAATTTTCTGAGCATTAGTGTAGATTAGGTCTGGAGAAACATTAATAATGGGCTTCTTCCTCTCGCCAAAGACAAAATAAATCAAACCGAGGCCTACACAGATTAAGATTATAAATAAAATATATATCTTTTTTTTCATAGCTCCTCCATGGCCAGAATTTCTGGCTACCTTACCTGACCTAACCAATAAACTCAATGTCCTCAGTTCTCATCACTCACACCAATCCCTCAAGGTATTACCTTTTGTAAAAAGATAATCTTGGAAAAATACAATTCTAAAATAGTTATGCTTTTATTTAATTTTTATTGCTAATTATAAAAATTTTTGATTAAAATAAGCCAAATGTATAGCTAATATTCGCCCTATATTTGAATAAAGATACATATTGTTATGCGAATTGGTAGGTGAGTATGTTTATAAAACTTTTGTAATACTTACTAACCTACTCAAATTAACCTAATTGTAGGAGGAGGGTATGAGTTTAACCAGACGTGAATTTGTCAAATTGTGCACCGGCACAGTTGCTGGCCTTGGGATTTCCCAGATGTTCCATCCAGCTCTGGTTCGAGCAATGGAAGAGGCAGCAAAGAAGACACCGGTGATCTGGGTTCAGGGCCAGGGATGCACAGGGTGTTCTGTATCGCTTTTAAATACAGTGCATCCGAGCATCAAAGAAGTTTTGTTAAATATTATCAGCCTGGAGTTCCATCCCACAATAATGGGCTCCGAAGGAGAAATGGCCCTTGAACACATGTATGAAGTGGCTGAAAAGTTTGCGGGCAAATTCTTCCTGGCAGTAGAAGGAGCTATTCCTAAAGCAGCAAACGGCAAGTACTGTATTGTAGGCGAAATGCATCATAGAGAAATCACCATGCTCGAACTAACTGAGGAGCTTGGTAAAAAAGCCGCGGCCGTGCTGGCTCTTGGCGCCTGTGCATGTTTTGATGCCGGCATTCCCGGCGCAGAGGGTAATTTGACCCAAGCCAGTTCAGTCCAGACTATATTTGATGAGAAGGGTATCAAGACTCCAGTCGTAAACATCCCCGGATGTCCGCCTCATCCTGACTGGATGGTCGGAACCATTGCGCATGCCCTTATGCACGGCATTCCTGAATTGGATGATAATGGCCGGCCAACCATGTTTTATGGAGAAAACATCCATGAAAATTGTCCTTACCTGAAATATGCCGACGATGGAGTAATGTGTGAGACATTTACACAAAAGGAAGGCTGCCGCATGGAGCTAGGTTGTAAAGGGCCAAATGCCAATGCTGACTGCTTCAAGAGAAAATGGAATAACGGCATAAACTGGTGTGTAGAGAACGCTGTTTGTATTGGATGTGTTGAACCTGGCTTCCCTGATGAGATGTCTCCATTTTATGAGGGCATGTAACTTATTTTAAAGTTTAAAGTGTGGGGAGAAGAACCTTATTGAGGAAACTCAAGCTATCTTCAATTTCGAAATCTAAACTTTTCCTCAAAAAGAGCTTATCAATTCTAGAACCAAACTTCACACTCTAAACTTAAATTAAATATCGAGGAGGATAAATTATGTCTGGATGCAGAGCAAAGCAGGCGCCTATGGCGGCTGGCGCTCCAGGAAAAAAAATAAAAATCGCGGTAGATCCAGTGACCAGGATCGAGGGTCACCTAAAGGTTGAGGTAGAAGTAAAGGACGGCAAGGTAGTAGATGCCCGGTGTTTTGGCGGCATGTTTCGCGGCTTTGAAAACATTTTGAAAGGCCGTGATCCCAGGGATTCTTCCCAGATTGTGCAAAGAATCTGCGGTGTCTGCCCCACTGCCCATGCCACGGCCTCAGTGCTCGCACAGGACAAGGCCTTTGGCGTCAAAGTAACCACCAATGGAAGGATTGTGCGCAATCTCATTTTTGGCGCCAACTATTTGCAATCTCATATTCTGCATTTTTACCATCTGGCTGCCCTTGACTATGTCAATGGCCCTGATGTTGCTCCTTTTGTGCCCCGCTATAAAAATAATGATGTCAGAGTAGATGCCAAAACAAACCAGCTCGGCGTTGATCAATACTTGAAAGCCCTGGAAATCAGACGGATCTGCCACGAGATGGTAGCCATGTTTGGCGGCAAGATGCCTCATGTCCAGGGCTTGGTGGTTGGCGGTACCACAGAGATTCCAACCGCAGAAAAAATCAAGCACTTTGCTGCCAACTTCAAGAAAGTCAAAGAGTTCATCGAAAAAGAATACCTGCCTTTGGTTTATGCCTTGGGTTCTGTTTATCCGGATCTACTGGAAACAGGCACAGGCTGGAAAAATGTAATTTCTTATGGCGTATTCCCATTAAATGATGCAGAAACAGAGTTCCTGCTCAAACCAGGCGTCTATACCAATGGCAAAGACGTCCCATTGGATCCGGCTAAAATCAAAGAGTACGTCAAATACTCCTGGTTTGATGATTCAACAACTGGCTTGCATCCCAGCCAGGGTAAAACCGTGCCTGCTCCGGAGAAAGAGACTGCCTACAGTTTTGTTAAGGCTCCACGTTACAATGATATACCCCACGAAGTTGGCCCATTGGCCAGAATGTGGATTACCAATCCCGAACTAAGCTCTGTTGCCAGGAAAGCTGGTTTCAAGAGAATGCGCGATTTTGGAGACAAGGCATTCTCCATACTGGGTCGTCACATTGCTCGCGCCGAAGAAACATTGCTGGTGGCTAAAGCAATTGAACAGTGGCTCGCCGAAGTAAAACCAGGAGCAGAAACATATGTGCCCTCTGAAGTACCAGAGCAAGGCGAAGGCATGGGACTTACAGAGGCTCCACGCGGCAGCTTGCTTCACTACCTGAAAGTTAAGGATTCAGTAATAGATAACTACCAAATCGTCTCAGCAACCCTGTGGAATGCTTCTCCCAGGGATGACATGAATCAAAGGGGTCCCATTGAACAAGCTTTGATTGGCGTTCCTGTTCCGGATCCCAAAAATCCAGTCAATGTCGGGCGCTTGATCCGCGCCTTTGACCCGTGACTGGGCTGTGCCGTGCACGTGTTGCACGCTGAGACTGGTGAAGAGGAAGTTGTACATATAGACTAATCCGGATAAAAAATTGACGTGACAACAAAGGGCCGTTAAAAAAAAGCGGCCCTTTATTTTTGGATAGCTGCTTATGAAGAAATTATTAGTTTTAGGCGTTGGCAATATTTTACTTATGGATGAGGGTGTGGGCGTATATGCGGTCCAGGAGCTAGGCAAGGAAGACTGGCCAGACGGGGTTGATTTTGTTGACGGCGGCACTTTTACACAGGATCTTTTTTATCTCTTTGAAAAATATGATCATGTGCTGGTCCTTGATGCTGTTCGTGGCGGCCAGGAGCCAGGAACTATCTATCGGCTAAAGGAAAAGGATTTGATTGAAAATAAAGATCAATCCTTGTCCTTGCACGATATTGACCTGTTGGACTCCCTGAAAATGGCTGAGCTTCTGGGCAAAAGACCAGAGCTGACTGTAATTGGTATTGAGCCTGAAAAGCTTGACTGGAACATGGAGCTGACTCCAACTTTAAAAGAAGCCTTCCCCAAGTTTTTACAGGTCATTCGCCAGGAGATACATAAAATTCTGGAGTAACTGCTCTTTTAGTTCCTGTGGCCAAACCCTATTTTAACCGCTGATTGAAAGTCTTGGTTTCTGAAATGC
>NZ_CEYAEZ010000023.1:0-36326 GCF_982781345.1 Desulfovulcanus sp. | reverse complement strand
TTCAGAAACCAAGACTTTCAATCAGCGGTTAAAATGGGGTTTGGCCACAGACTCTTCTATGCTCAGGTACGCTAGCATGTAGCTGATCAGGCTTTCCGCGCCCTGATTCAGGTTGACGCCGTCCGGGGTCAAGCCATCGTAGCAACCCCGGGATCTGTAGTCGAACAGGGCGACGCTCGCATCGTTGTCGCCTAGGAACCAGTAGAATGCCTTGCGCATCAGCTTGATAAAGGAGACGTCACCCGTGGCCGCGAATGCTTCGCGCAACATGCGCACGGTGGATGTCGCTTCAATGGGTTGCTGATCAAAGCGGGCCTTCTCCGCACCTTTGGGATACCAGCCATTGCAACCTACGAAAGAAAAGTGATTGCCGGTGAAGGTCGCCCCGATGAGGAAGCGGCAGGACTCTAGGGCCGTTTCACGATAAATCTTGTTCCCCAGCGTTTCAGAGGCAACGAACAGGGCATGTGGCAGCGCGGCGTTGTCGTAGGTCAACAGGTCTTCAAACCATGCCCAATTAGGGCTAGCGCATTGGCGGAACGCCCGCATGAGACAGTTTGCGGCCTTGCCCATTTCCCGGCGCATGCGCACATCATCGGGAAATGCCGTGAGATAATCGGTTAGACCGGAAATCTCGTAGGCCCGGCCGCGTAGGCTGAAGTCATCTGTTATGGTCATGGCGTCCAGGAAGGCCTCTTGAGCTAAGATGGCCAGAGATGGTCTTGGGGGACGAGCGATGAGTGCTCCCAGGGCGCAGACTGCCCTTGCAGTGGCGTCCTCGGACCGGACTGGTGGGAGAAATACCCGCTCATAGGACATGAAATTGTGAAAGCCGCCGCCTGGCTTCCTGGCATGGAGGAGAAAAGCAAAATAGATTTCCAGCAGCCCGAGCGACTCCTGGTCCCGATACTGGTGATGACAACGGGCCATAACCTCCAGAGCGCGGGCGTTGTCGTCGGTGCAGTAGCCGTGGACACGGTCCGGGATGGTGTGCATGGCATGCTGGAAGATGCCGGTGTCGTCAGACATGCGAAGGAAGTGGTCCAAGCGAAGCTCGGGAAGTTCCTTGAGTGTCACTCGTTTCGTGGGCGCAGCTTCCATATCCAGGGCTGCAGACGGAGCCGCCGGCGCCGTCAGGTGCTGGAACAAACGCCAGTAGGTCGTGCCGGTCCTGGTCCAGGTCATGGTACGACCGAACTCGAAGGCGCTCCTGCGCATAGTATCACATGCCGCCGGATTATCGATCAGGCTGATCAACGCCGCACTAATGGCCTCGTAATCCCGGAATGGAACCAGTATGCCGCGTCCGTTGTCCAGCAACTCCTCTGCATACCAGTAGGAGGTGGAGATCACTGCTTTGCCCATCCCGACGGCGAAGGCCAGCGTGCCGCTGGTCAGCTGTTCTTTGTGCAAATATGGTGTCAAATAATAGTCGGCTGCATTCAGGAACTGATGCAGTTCATTATCGTTGGTGAAGCGATTAATGAATGCGACGTGGCGTTCAAGGCCCAGATCATGCACCAACCGTTGCAGGAAGAGGCGGTACTCCTCGCCATCGTTGCGTTTTACCTCCGGATGCGTGGCCCCGAGTACGAGATAGAGGATGGAGGGGTCCCGCTTAACAACCTCGGGAAGTGCGCGAATAGTCCATTCGATACCCTTGTTGCGCCCTAGCAGGCCGAAGGTCAGGGCAAGCTTTCGGTCCCTGAATCCTAGGTTCTGCTTATATGGTCTGGAATCTTCAAAGGGCAGATCAGGGATGCCGTGCGGGATCATCTCTATCTTGTCCGCGGGCACTCCGTAGTTCTCACGCAGCATGGATATGCCGCGCCGGTTCATGACAACCAGTTTGCTGGAGATACTTGCAATACGGACCAAGGCGTCGCGATATTGAGGGGCTGGCTTTTCCAATACCGTGTGCAAGGTTGTAACCACCGGCATGGAAAGACTCTCGAGGAGTTCACAGATGTAGCTTCCCGCCTTGCCGCCGAACAGACCATATTCGTGCTGCAGGCTTACCAGGTTGACGCCGCTGTAGTTGATGTAGTCGGCAGCGGTCAGGTAGTCTCTCTGCTGATCCCTGCGAATGGTGAGCTTGACCTTGTCGTCGTAGCTGAAGCGATCAGCCGCCTCCATGGCGATGATTTCCGCATCCAAGTTGCCTGCTGACGCCTCGGAGGCATGTGCGATCAAATCCGATGTGAATGTGGCAATGCCGCATTGCCGCGGCAAAAAAGAGGAGATAAATGCAATTTTGTGGGGTTTCAAGCTCCGGGCACTCATGACGCACCTCCATCGGAGGTGACGGTGTAAGCCGGAGTGTTTCCGGTGGCCTGCCAGAGATTACTGGTCAGTATGTGCTTGATGATCTCTTTCGCATGAACCTGTTTGGCAGCATACCGCAGAGCGTGTATTTTGGCGTCTAGGCCATTCATTTTTTGCTCCTCCTGTCACCTTGCCCCCGAGGCGGTGATGTATTCAGGCCCTTTGTGATTCGGCTCTTTTTGCCTGCGCGTGGTATTTATTTGTCATAGAGGGTCTTGAGCAAGGCCTTAGACTCGCGATCGCCGTATGTATCCGGAGCACTCGCAGTACAGAATAGATATATATCGATTTTTATAACACCAGAATTATCAACAAAATTGAACATACAACTTAGGAGATGAATGTCAAGCGCTTTCCTATATTTATGCAAGTTAGTAGCATCTAAATTAATTTTGATTAAAATATTAGAGAGATATCTCAATCAAGCTTGAGTTATTTTTCATTTAAATATTTTTTAAGGGTCGACTAAATAAGATGTTGTCAACTCTAAAAGAGCGGATCAAATAATTTACCCTTATCCATCGTGTGTTTAATGTTCTTTTTAAAGTCTAAGTTAGACAGCATTAAAGCTTATACCCTCAAAAATCTGCGTATGTCTGCGGTTAAATAAAAAAACTAGCGAAGCAGTAAATTTAGGTCAATTAGCCCTGCGATTTATAAACAGGCCAGTGTACATTGCTGGATTTTATGGGCGCAGGGTTCTTGAAAATCCTAACGGTCTTGATATTTCCATGGTTTATTCCAGTCTTGGTTTCTTTCATGCTGGTACAAAGACTTGGACCCATCTAAAACTTGCTTGCGGACAGAGCATAATGGGATATCTTGGGTAAACAGATATTCTTTTTATTATCGATAGTTATGGTCAACATCGCAAAGTATTTAGCCCTTTCATCCCGATGCTCTGTTTTTTCCGCAAGCTTCGTTAAGATTGGCTTACCCAAGCCGTTTGTGATGCATTTCAGAAACCAGGCCTTTTTATCTGGTAGTCAAAATGGGGTTTGCTACAGACTAAAAACAGCCATTCAAGACTTGATTCCCGTTGTACTCTCAGCTAATCGCGGGAAAGTGATTTTTGGCCTAAAAACAAGGCTACTGGTCACTAGCTACTACAAATTTATACTCAATACATCAAATTACTAATATCAAATAACAAGGAGTAGATATGACCACTATAAGCGCTTTTATGGAAGAGAATTTCAAACACTTCAATGCCCGCGAAACCTTGGAAGCGGCCAGGGCATGGCGCGAACTTCTGGACAAGGGAGGGCGCATGCTTTTGGCCATGGCTGGAGCAATGAGTACAGCAGAGATTGGTATCTCTCTGGCCAGGATGATCCGGGAGGACAAAGTCCATGCTATTTCCGCTACCGCGGCCAACTTGGAAGAAGATATTTTTAATCTTTTTAGTAACAAAGAGTATAAAATGGTGCCCCATTACAGGGATTTGACTCCTGAGCAAGAACGCGAACTTCGAGACCAGGGCTTTAACCGGGTCACTGATACCTGTATCCCGGAATCAGTTATGATACATATTGAAAAGATTTTACTGGATAATTGGCGTGAGGCCGCTGCTAAAGGCAAGCCGAAATTTCCCTGGGAGTTTATGTATGAATTGCTGAAAACCCCTGGCATTGAAAAATATTTTCAGATTCCGCCTGAGCACTCCTGGGTCTACGCTGCCATGGAAAAGGGGATACCGATTTATACCCCTGGCTTTGAGGATTCCACCCTGGGCAATGTCTATTGCGCTGATGTGATGAGAGGCAAGATTCCTAGCCACTATGGCGTGCGTACCGGCACCGAGCAAATGGAACATCTGGCCGGATGGTACCAAAAACAGGTCGAGGATGGCGCTCCGGTGGGCTTTTTCCAGATCGGTGGTGGTATTGCCGGCGATTTTGCCATATGCGTGGTACCCATGCTCATTCAGGACGTAAAGAAAAAAGAAACTCCCTACTGGGCCTACTTCGCCCAGATAGGCGACAGTACTACCTCTTACGGTTCGTACTCCGGGGCCGTGCCCAATGAAAAAATTACCTGGCATAAACTGGATACAGATACTCCGCGGTTTATGATTAACTCTGATGCTTCTATCGTGGCCCCACTCATTTTTATGTATGTTTTAGGGGAGTAAATTTATGAAAGGGTGAAGGGGGGAATCAGGGAAGAGGGGAAAGAGAGATTATTTTTTCTCCGATTCTCCCCCCTCCGATTCGCCGTTTCTTTCTTATATCCTTAGCAAAAGTATCCCCACGACAATAATTACGGATGCCACTGTGCGCAGGGCGATCTGAGACTCTTTATAGATTATTGCACCCAGCCAGACGCTCAAGACAATAGCGGCTTTGCGCAGGGCAACGGCATAGCTGATGGGACAGACTTTCATTCCGTAACGGAAAAATAGCACTGAGCCTGCAAGGAGTACTCCTCCTAAAAATATCTGCCCGGGAAGTTTTTTTATTTCGGCTAACATTGCAGCAGAAGAAGATTTTTTCCATACGACGACACTTAAAAAAGAGAGCATAAAAAAGATCATTAAAGTGATGTAAGGATAGACAAGAGGAGCGGACAATCTATCTACTCCTGCTTTATCAAACACTGACCCAATAGAAGCAAAGAGACTGGCTGCAAGGGCCCAGAAAACCGGTTTTTTGTCTTTTTTTACCTGTCTTAAAGAAGAGCTGCTCTTTCGTTCCCACTGGAGCAGGATAGCTCCAAAGGTGGTTAGAAAAATGCCTGTTATTCCGGAAAAACTTAAGTATTCCCCTAAGAACCAGCTTGCCCAGATGGGAACAAACAGGGGTGTAAGGTTGGTTAAAGGATAGACCAGGGACAATTCCCCCTTTTGATATGCCTTGCCAGTACATAGCTGGTAAAAGGAATACATCAGGCTGGCTCCTAAACAGGCAAACACAGAGGGAAGGGGCATGGTTTTCCATATTGGCAAGTGCCATACGGCCAGGGGAAGAAAAAGTATTAGAGTGGTGACGAACATCCACCAGATGAATATTTGTTTTTGAGGACTGTTTTTGACGCAAAGGTTCCAGCCCATGTGAAAAAGGGCTGAGATGAAAATGAAGAATAGGGCCTGGATGTTCATGTTAGCGTAAAATATAATAATTATATTTATAAATTCGAAACAACTTTAAATTTTCAAATTACCAAATGACAAAAACATTAACTTGAGTTGTGTCTCAAATTGGAAGAAGAAGTTTTGGATTTTGGTTATTCGAAGTTGTTTCGGAATTCGAATTTCGATATTAGGAATTTTCATGCACGCGGATGACAAAAATTTTTGTCATGGAAGTTTATGTTGAGTTGGTAAGGGCGCTGGCGGCTCTGGTCGCCTGGCGCCCTTGTTTCATTATTTTGCCTGAAAAAATTCTTTATAAGCCAGATAGGTGGCATAGATGTCGGCTTTGCTGGTAACCTCAAACGGGCTGTGCATGGCCAGTACTCCAGGACCAAAGTCAATGATATCCAGACCATAGATGGCCAGAAATTTGGCCACGGTGCCTCCCCCGCCAATGTCCACTTTGCCCAGTTCAGCCATTTGCCAGGGAACACCTGCTTTATTGAGAATATTTCTCAGCCAGGCCACATATTCGGCATGGGCATCGTTGGCACCGTATTTGCCTCTATGTCCGGTAAATTTACAAAAAACCGGTCCATGCCCCAGAAGAGAGGCATTGAGCTTTTCATGCACGTCTTGATAATCCGGGTCTAAGGCGGCATGTACATCAGCTGAAATGGCCTTGGTGTTTTGAAACAGTGTCCGTAAATTGGTTTTCGGCTCCCAGGAGTCAATCAGGTCTTCAAGACAGTACTCTAAAAACAAAGACTTGGCTCCTGTGGAACCATCAGAACCTATTTCCTCTTTATCCCAGAAGATGAGTACCTGGGTGTATTCCGGTTCCTCTTGTGCCAGGAAGGCTTTTAAGCCTGTAAATACGCAGACGCGGTCATCCTGTCCATAACCGCCGATTAAGGCCTCATCCAGGCCAACAAACCTGGCTGGGCCGGCAGGTACGGCCATGAGTTCTGCCGAGTACAGGTCTTCTTCTATCAGCCCAAATTTTTGATGTAGCAGCTTGATGATTTTTTGTTTGACGAGATTCTTTTCTTTATCTTTTTCTTTTTTGGCCGGGCTATGGCCCAAGATTATATTCAGTTTTTCAGCCTCAAAGGCTTCGGTAACTTTTTTCGTTACTTGTTTATGGGCCAGGTGGGGCAAAAGGTCTGCTATGGTAAAAACCGGGTCAGCAGGGTCTTCGCCCAGAACAATATCTATTTTTGTCCCGTCAGTTTTTATAACCACGCCGTGCAGTGCCAAAGGTCTGGCCAGCCACTGATGTTTGCGGATGCCGCCATAATAGTGGGTTTTGGCCAGTGCCACCTGGCACTCTTCATATAATGGCCGCTGTTTCAGGTCCAATCTGGGGGAATCGGCGTGTGCGCCCAAAAGACGGACGCCGTTGGCCAGGGGTTGCTTTCCTTTGCGGGCTAAAAAGATAGTTTTGTCGCGATGGATCTTAAAGACTTTGTCCTGTGCAAAGTCTTCTTTAAAGCCATATTTTAAACCTTCAGAGCGGACAAAGTCTATGGTTTCTCTTTCTGTTTTGCAGGCAGATAAAAAATGCACATACTCTTTGGCCAGTTGTTCCATCTGGCTTAAATGTTCCGGGGTGTCAAAGACCTGCCAGCAGTTTTTAGGTTCAAATTCAAGATCCATTTTTCCTCCTCAAAAGGTTTTCAAAGTAGGCAATGGTTTTTTTCAGCCCCTCTTCCAGGGGGACTTTAGGTTCCCAGGAAAGAGCTTTCTTGGCAAGAGTAATGTCCGGTCTTCTCTTTTGCGGGTCATTAACAGGAAGTGGTTTGAATATGATTTCCGACTTGGAGCCTGTTAGGTGAATAATCTTTTCCGCCAGTTCCATGATGGTGATCTCTGCCGGGTTACCCAGGTTAACAGGGCCGGTAAAGTCCTTGGGTGTACGCATAAGCCTCAGGATACCCTCAACCAGGTCGTCCACATAGCAAAAAGAGCGGGTCTGTTCACCTTTTCCGTAGACAGTAATGGGTAGATTTTGCAGGGCCTGGATAATAAAATTGCTTACTACCCGCCCATCATTGGGGTGCATATTCGGGCCGTAGGTGTTAAAAATCCTGGCTACCTTGATCTCCACCCCATGCTGGCGGTGGTAGTCAAAAAACAGGGTCTCGGCACATCTTTTACCTTCATCATAGCATGACCTGGGGCCAATGGGATTCACCCGCCCCCAATAGTCCTCGGTTTGCGGATGTACTTCCGGGTCTCCATAGACTTCGCTGGTGGAGGCTTGAAAGATTTTTGCCTTAACCCTTTTAGCCAGCCCCAGCATGTTGATGCTGCCGTGAACACAGGTTTTTGTGGTCTGTACCGGATCGAATTGATAGTGGATGGGCGACGCCGGGCAGGCCAGGTTGTAGATTTCATCCACTTCTACATATAGTGGAAAGGTAATGTCGTGGCGCAAGAGTTCAAACCGGGGATGATCCTGCAGCTGGCGAATATGGTCTTTTTGGCCGGTAAAATAGTTGTCGCAGCAAAGAACTTCGGCCCCAAGTTCCAGAAGTTTCTGGCATAAATGCGAGCCAATAAATCCTGCTCCTCCGGTTACTAATATCCTTTTGCGCACCAGCCCCTTAAATTCGCCGTTTTGCATTGCTTGCTCCTTGAAATATGGTTCTTAGTTAATCTCGTCTAGCTTTTTACTTTTTAAGCCTGTGGCCAAACCCTACTTAAGAGGACAATTTTTCATAATTTTTTCAATCCTGATTTCTTTCATGCTGGTGCAAATGCCCGGATCCATCTATAGCTTGCTTGCGGGCAGAGCATAATGGGGCATTTGGGATAAATGAATATTCTTTTTATTGTCGATAATTATGGCAAATATTCCCAGATACTTAGTTTTGTCATCCCGATGCTCTGCTTATCCGCAAGCTTCGCCAAGATGGTTTAACCAGCCCTTTGCAATGCATTCAAGAAACCATGATTTCTAATCCGGTGGTCAAAATGGGGTTTGGCCACAGACTCTTTTACCATCACTCGTCTCGCATTAGCTACACCGGTCTGTATTTAGTTTCCCCTCCACCCATTTACCCATCCTCCCATCCCCCCATTTTCTCATCCACCCACAACCGCCTGTTCAATGGCCTCGCAGACCAGGTTATATTCTGAGGGGTCAATGGTTCGCGGATCCAGGCAAAAATAATCATCTTCCAGTCTGCCCACCAAGGGTGGTTCTGTGTGCAGGAGTTTGTTTTTTAAGTCTTCGATACTCATTTGTCTGGGCCTTATGGCCACAAGAGTCGTGGGCAAGTCCTGCTCTGGAAAAGCTCCGCCCCCGACCCTGGAGTGATTGGGAATAAGTTTCAGTTCCAGATGGTCTTTTAGGCGTCGGGCCAGCCTGTTTTTTAGTCTCCGGGCTTTCTGCTTAAGTTCCTGTTCAGATAAAGTAATCATGTTTACTGTGGGTATCTTTTCCCGGGCCAGGTCCATGTCCAGATACAGGCGCAAAGTAGCCTCTAAAGCTGCCAGGGTCATTTTATCTATGCGCACGGCACGGTTCATGGGATTTTTCTTGATTTTATCAATGACTTCTTTTTTGCCGAGGATAATTCCGGCCTGAGGCCCGCCCAGAAGTTTGTCTCCGCTAAAAGAGACTACCGAAACACCTGCCTTGATCACCTGCTGAACAGTGGGCTCATGCATAAAGGAATAGCCATAAGCAGAAAAATCAAAGAGATTCCCGCTGCCCATATCTTCCAGGACAGGTAACCCGTATTTTTGGCCTAAGGCAACCAATTCTTTTAATTGCACTTCCTTGTGAAAGCCGATGATGCGGTAGTTGGATGTATGTACTTTAAGCAAGGCCGCTGTTTCCGGGCCTATGGCCTGCTCATAGTCGTGCAGGTGGGTTCTGTTGGTCGCACCGACTTCTCGCAAGATAGCCCCACTTTTGGCCATGACCTCTGGGATACGAAAGGAGCCTCCAATTTCCACCAGTTGCCCGCGTGAAACGATTACCTCCTTGCCTTTGGCCAGGGTGTCCAGGATAAGGAGTACAGCCGAGGCATTGTTGTTTACTACAAGACCGGCTTCGGCCCCGGTCAGGCGGCACAAAAGCTCTTCTACATGACTGTAACGGCTGCCTCGTTTACCGGTCTTTAAGGAAAATTCCAGATTGGAATAATGCCTGCAGGCATGGACAACTGCCTCAATGGCTGATTCAGCCAGGATGGAACGTCCCAGATTGGTATGAATAACCACTCCAGTGCCATTAATTACCCGGCGAAAATGGGGGCGGCTGTGGGCCCGGATATAGGCCATAATTTTTGGCTTCAACTTTTCTAGCTTCAACTGCTCGCCATTGGTAATGATCTGGCTGCGAATCTCTTCCCGGCACAGATTCAAAAAATCATTGACAAGATCCCGGACAAGTGGCCTGGGAAGATTGGCGACTATCTTTTCGCTACTTATGGCATTTAAAATTGCATCCACAGAAGGAAGATGCTTGAATAGGTTTTTTGTGTTCATTTTGTTCTTTTGGTTTGTTTAGTTAAGTTTTATGTGTTAGGTTCTAGAAAATTTGTTTCGCTTATTTGGTTTTTATCCCTTTGTCTTAATTTTTACCAAAGCGACTTATTAAACCAATCAGGTTTAATCGTAAACACTTCTGCCAGAAGATAAATTGAACCGCAAATAAGTATTGGTCCGGGCATGGTCAGTGCCAGGGCAAGAGCCTGGCCTACGTTGGGGCTAAAGTCCATATTCTGCTTCAAATATTTTTTTATTTCTTTTTTAGATAAGGACCGGGGATTATTTTGAAGTTCCGGTACAATACCCCGCGCCTTGAAAGAGTTAATAAGGTCAAACATTTTATCTGTTTGTTTGTCTTTAAGACAGGTGAAGATGATTGTTCGCGGGAGTTTGTTTATTTTGGCCAGAGAGTTTTTTAAAGAAATAAGGCCCGCAGGGTTGTGGGCTGCATCCAGAATGACTTGAGGTTTTTTATTCACGAGCTGCATCCGACCGGACAAGAAGGCTTTTTTTAAGGCTTTTTTTATTTTTTTATCATCAAACGGCCAATTATTTCTTTGACACAATACCCACCAGCCCAGAATAGCTGTTTGGGCATTAATTGCTTGAAACTCACCTTTTAACCCCAGATCTTCCGAATTAAACTGGAGATAGGGGGCCTGGTTAAACGTAATTTTCTCCCCATAGTCAAAAAAAGAAGGGACGTAATAAAAGGGGACGTTTTTTTCTTTTATCCTTTGTTTGATTGCCTTGAGGGCTTCTAGTTTCTGGGGGGCGCTTACCACACTTGCACTTTTTATAGCCCCGGCTTTATCCTTGGCAATTTCCTCCAGGCTCTGGCCGAGGACATCTATATGGTCTTGGTCGATGGAGGTTAAAACGGTTAGCATAGATTCAAAGATGTTAGTTGAGTCATAAGTTCCTCCCAGGCCAGCTTCGAAAATTGCCAGGTCAACTTTTTCCTGGGTAAAGGCCAGGCTGGCCACAAGGGTTAAAAATTCAAAGTAGGTTAGGTCGATGTTCGAGCAGTTGGTTAAAATTTTGTTGGCTAGATTCACCCAGTCTGGAGTTGATAAGAACTGTCCATTTACCTTTATCCTTTCTCTGACAGTCAACATGTGCGGGGAGGTAAAAAGTCCTGTTTTAAACCCGTGTTCTCGCGCCAGGAAATCTAAAAAAATTGCGGTAGACCCCTTGCCATTGGTGCCCACTATGTGCACTACAGGCGGATGGAGATGAGTTAGGTTTAAGGCCTGAAGTCCGGTTTGTACCCGGTCGAGTCCAAGATCCATCCGAAATAGACCAAGCTGTTCCAGGTATGCCTGAACTTGCCTAAAATTTAAAAATTTTGAATACATAATTAAATAATAAGGCCTCCTTGTAGGCGAGAGAAAATAAATTTTATCCAAGGATTTGCTTTTTGGAAAAATTTTTTATAAAGGGATCGCCTGCTACAAATCAAGCAAGAATGCAAATGGAAAGACAAAGACCAAGTGGCTGTCGGGAGTCGCTAAAATAAGGAATCGCGAATTACGGAATTACGAAAATAATCTCGGGGAGAAGTGCCTTGATTAACAAGCCAATTAATCAGAACTACTACGATTTTGTAATTGAGCGCGATAAGGATCTCTGTATTAACTGCCGGGTGTGTGAACGGCAATGTTCTTATCAGGCTCATTTTTGGGATGAAAATAGGCAAAAGGTCATGCATGACAATACCAAGTGTGTTGGTTGTCATCGCTGTGAGGCCTTTTGTCCTACAGGGGCCCTGACCATTAGGCGGAACAGATCTGAATTCAGAGAAAACTCTCTCTGGAAACCCTGGTTTTTAAAAAATATTTACAAACAGGCCGACTCAGGTGGTGTTCTACTGGCAGCCATGGGCAATCCAGCCCCGTATCCTATCTTTTGGGATCACCTTCTCTTGGATGCCAGCCAGGTAACCAACCCTTCCATTGACCCTTTGCGTGAGCCCATGGAGTTGAGGACCTACTTGGGTTCCAAACCGGATAAGCTCGAGTTTGAAGAGACCAACGAGGGCAAAGTTAGTCTGAAAACCAAACTGAGTCCGCAGATCAAGCTCAATTACCCAATCATGTTTTCGGCCATGTCCTATGGCTCAATAAATTTTAACCTGCATATAGCCATGGCCAGAGCGGCCACAGAATTGGGCATAGTTTACAATACTGGCGAGGGTGGATTGCACCCTGATTTATATCAGTATGGGCCCAACACCATAGTTCAGGTGGCATCAGGCCGGTTTGGGGTCCATAGGGACTATTTGAACGCCGGTGCTGGTATTGAAATTAAAATAGGCCAGGGAGCAAAGCCTGGTATCGGCGGCCATTTGCCAGGGGAAAAGATTGGCCCTGGAGTATCCATGACCAGGATGATTCCAGAGGGTTCAGACGCCCTTTCTCCGGCCCCGCATCATGATATTTATTCCATCGAGGATTTGCGTCAGCTTATTTATGCACTGAAAGAGGCCACAGAATATCGTCTCCCTGTTTCGGTCAAGATTGCTGCTGTGCATAATTCCGCAGCTATTGCTTCGGGCATTGTTCGGGCTGGTGCAGATATTGTGGCCATTGACGGGTTTAGAGGCGGAACCGGGGCAGCACCGACAATGATTCGCGATAATGTAGGTATTCCAATTGAAATGGCCCTGGCTTCTGTCGACCAAAGACTCAGGGATGAAGGCATCCGCAACCATGCTTCTTTGGTGGTTGCTGGCGGAATCAGATGCAGTGCTGATGTGGTCAAGGCTATCGCATTGGGTGCTGACGCTGTCTATATTGGTTCGGCAGCCTTGATAGCCGTAGGCTGTACCATGTGTCAGCGTTGTTATACTGGAAAGTGCCCGTGGGGAATTGCAACCAACGTTCCAGCATTGGCCAGAAGGCAGAACCCTGAAATTGCGACCAAGAAATTAATCAATCTGGTCCGGGGATGGGGTCATGAGATTGAGGAAATGCTAGGTGGTATGGGCTTAAATTCCATTGAAAGCCTGCGTGGAAACAGAGAAAAATTAAGGGCAGTGGGCCTTAATCAGGTTGAACTGGATATCTTAGGTGTAAAACCAGCAGGAAGGTAGTAAATGAAGCGCGTATACGTAAATCCAGAAGTTTGCATAGGCTGCCATATTTGTGAGCTGGCCTGTATGACAGGGCATTCTCAAAGTAAAGATTTGATTATTGCTTTCCGGGACGAGCAGGCACAGGGTTTGATCCCGCGCAATACAGTTGACCATGCAGGCTGGATCACGGCCTCCTTAAACTGTCGGCATTGTGACGAGCCTGCCTGCGTGCAGGCGTGCATTTCAGGAGCCCTGACCAAAGATAGGGAAAGTGGACGGGTAGTCTATGACGAAGAGCAATGTGTAGGGTGCTGGTCATGTCTTATGGCCTGTTCTTTTGGGGCAATTAAACGTCATCCCATCAAAGAAAAGATCGTCAAATGCGATTTGTGTCCAGGCAGTGATGTCCCAGCCTGTGTTGCGGCCTGTCCAAACGAGGCTCTGGAATTTGCAGAAAAATAGAACATATCCGGGGTGTTAAGTATGAAATATGTTATAGTGGGCAATGGTGTGGCTTCAATTGGAGCCATTGAGGGTATTCGCCGGGTAGATCCTGAAGGTCCAATCACTGTTATATCAGAGGAAGAATTTAAGACTTATGGCCGACCTCTTATCTCTTATTTTTTGGCCGGTAAAGTTACTGATGAGCGGGTCAATTTAAGAGACGACTCTTTTTACCAGGATAATAAAGTCGATCTAAAACTGGGCCAAAAAGTCTTGCGAGTTGATCCGGAGAATAAATCAATTTACCTGGAAAATGAAGAGAAGATAGAATTTGACAAACTACTCCTTGCTACCGGGGGGACGCCTTTTTGTCCACCTATTCCGGGTGCTGATGGTCCTGATATTTATTTTTTCACTACGCTCAAGCATGCCCAAACTCTGGATGGGGTTTGTAAGAAACTGAAAAGGGTAGTGGTCATTGGTGGTGGACTGATTGGTTTAAAAGCTGCTGAAAGTCTCTTTGACCGGGGAGTTGAAGTTAGTATTGTTGAGTTGGCCCCCAGGATTTTAAGCGCGGCCTTTGATGATGTAGCAGGAAATATTGTAGCAAACCGGCTAAAAAAGTTAGGTTTTAATATATTTTGCAACACTACGGCCAAGGAAATCAAGCGAGAAACAGATGGTCGGGTAAAGGGAGTTCTACTTCAGGATGGTGAGTTTTTGGAAGCTGATGCTGTGGTTATCGCTATTGGTGTCGTGCCAAATGTATCCTTAGCCAAGGAAGCAGGAATTAATGTAAACCGTGGGATTGTGGTTGATGAAAAATTAAAGACCAGTGCCCCGGATGTTTATGCTGCCGGTGATGTGGTGGAAGCCCTGGATTTTTTGTCAAATGAGCCTCGAGTCACCCCTATTTGGCCCAATGCTTATGCACAAGGATTTATAGCCGGACAGAATATGGCTGGAGTAGATAGAGAATATGCAGGTGGCCTAGCCATGAATTCCATTGGTTTTTACGGGTTACCAACCATTTCAGTAGGTATTGCCAACCCTCCAGAAGATCAGGGCTATGAAGTGGTCACCTTTGTTGATGAAGAAAAGGAAGTTTATCGCAAGTTGGTGTTTAAAGACGATAAATTGGTTGGATGTGTTTTAGTTGGTGATGTGGACAAAGCGGGGCGATATACAGGATACATACGATTTCAGATTCCTGTGACTCAAAAAATAAAGTTTCATTTACAGAACAATGAACCTACGCCCCTTGAGTGGCCAGAAGATATTTTCCAGCAAAAGTGGAATCCGCAGGCCAGACTACGCTAAGTAAAGGAGATTTAGTTCATGAATAATCCCTGTTTGTCCATTACAGAGTATAAGAGAAAGATTTTTGCGACGAAGGAATATTTACGCGAAAAAGATATTTCAGGATGCGGCCTCTTTGGTGTAATTCATAGGCACAAAAAAACTTTGCCAGGAAACGTTGCCATTGACGCCATCGCTGTACAGCATGACCGGGGGAATGGTCTAGGTGGCGGTTTTGCCGCATATGGTATTTACCCGGAGTTAGCTGACAAATATGCATTGCATTTGATGTGTGATGACCAGGCTGCTTTGGAGAGAGCCGAGGATATTATCAGAAAATATTTTGTCATTCATCTTTCTGAACCTATACCAGTTCGCAAGACCTTGGGTGTAATTAATCCGCCCGTCTTGTGGCGTTTTTTTGTGCAGGTGAGGATAGACAGGCCAGCCTGGGTACATTTGAGTGAAAATGACTATGTTGTTTCAGTGGTAATGTTGGTGAATAAAAAGATCCCTGGAGCGTATATCTTTTCCAGTGGCAAAAATATGGGCGCTTTTAAAGGAGTAGGGTTTCCCGAAGATATTGGTGAATTCTTCCGCCTGGATGAATATAAAGGTTATATCTGGACTGCTCACAATCGTTTTCCCACCAACACCCCTGGATGGTGGGGCGGAGCCCATCCTTTTACTCTCCTGGATTGGTCCATAGTGCATAATGGTGAGATTTCTTCTTACGGTATAAATAAGCGCTATTTATGTCAGCACGACTACGAGTGTACCCTGATGACCGATACGGAAGTCGTGGCTTATTTATTGGACCTCCTTATTCGAAAACATGGCCTGAGTAAAAAAATGGCCTCAAAAGTCTTTGCGCCTCCGTTCTGGGATGAAATCGAGCGTATGGATGAAGAGGAGAAAGCAGCTTACACTGCATTAAGGATGGTCTATGGTTCAGCCCTGCTCAATGGCCCCTTTGCTATATTATATTCTGACGGCAAAAGTTTAACCGGCTTAAATGACCGAATAAAGCTCAGGCCTTTGATTGTGGCTGAAAAAGATGAGTTAGTCTATATGGCCAGTGAAGATTGTTCCATTAGAAGTGTATGTCCGGATCCAGATAAGTTATGGGCCCCAAAAGCTGGAGAACCTGTTATCGTGGAGGTTGAGGGATAAAGATGAAGTCAAAACTAGTCATTGATGCCAAAGGACTATATTATAAAGACCTGAACGAGCGCATCAGGCAGGCTGTGAAAGAGGGAGTACAGGAGTTTGAACTCTTAAATGTAAGTGGGCAGAGATATATTGGCACAGCGCTGGAGGGCGAACTTAAATTTCTGATCCACGGAGTAGCTGGCCAGGATACGGCTGCGTTTATGCGTGGCCCGTATATGCGCATTGAGGGTAATGCCCAGGACGGACTTGCCAATACCATGGATGATGGTTTTATCAGCTGTACGGGCATGGCCGGAGATGTTTTGGGTTATGCCATGCGTGGTGGCCAGGTCCATATTCATGGAGATGTGGGTTACAGGGTAGGCATTCATATGAAGGCTTACAAGGATAAGCTGCCGATTATAGTCATAGGTGGCAAAGCCGGTGATTTTCTTGGCGAATACATGGCCGGGGGGGTGATTATTCTCCTGGGCCTTTTTAGTCAGCATAAAGAAACACCTATAGCCGGTCGTAGTCTGGCTACTGGTATGCATGGAGGGGTTATCTACGTGCGTGGCCATGTGCCAGAATATCAGTTAGCTGATAACCTGGTTGTAGAAGATGCAGATGCTGAAGATAGAAAGATAATTGAAAAATATGTACACACGTTTTGTCAGGAATTTGATGAGAAGGAAGATGAAATTCTTGATACTGATTTTGTGCGCATAAAGCCAAAATCGCACAGACCTTATGGTAAGTTATATATTGGTTGATTGAGTTTGGTGTTTACAAACTTAATCTGGTCTTTTAATCTATGATATTACGTATTCCTGGTATGTCAAAAATATTGACCTTGTAAAAATTAAAGACGGAGGATTTATGTTTTTTACCCAGATGGCCTATGCCATGGGGCAGGCGGGAGGAACTCAGGCAGGTGAAGGCAACCCATTAACAGCGTTCGTGCCTTTGCTGTTAATGTTCGCCATTTTTTACTTTTTGCTAATCAGACCCCAGCAAAAAAAGGCCAAAGAACATCAAAAACTTTTGGCTAATCTAAAAAAAGGCGATTATATTTTGACCAACGGAGGTATTTACGGGCGTATCGTTGGCATTGATGGCGAAGTGTTGACCATTGAACTGGCAGACAATGTCCAGATTAAGGTCAACCGTGGCTATGTTGCCGGACTTGCAGATTCAGGTCAAAAAGATAAGCCAAAAAGCAAAGAAAAAAAGTAGCCAATTGACTAATTTTTTAATATTGAAGACCTGGTTGCCAAATTTGGTTTCCAGGTCTTTTTTATTTTGGATTGTATTTATTAATGCTCAAGACGTGGAATAATGTAAATAAAATTTTAAACTTTTTATTCTACTTATTTAAATGTTTTTATACACTAAAATAATTTTACAGGTTAACTTTTGAATAGTCCGCAACATCAGCTTTCATGAGAAGGGTAGGTTCTGGCATAGCAGAATCATGTATTGATTCACAATTAAACTTTTAATTATAAACATAAATAAAGGGAAAGCATATGCAGGGGAGTTTGCGCTGGAGAATAATCCTTATCATTATTGTTTTAGGCCTAGGCCTGATATACGCCTTGCCGTCTGTTCCCGGGATCAAAAATTCAGCTTTAACCAAGATTCTGCCTGATAATGAAATAAATTTGGGCTTGGATCTTAAAGGTGGTATCCACCTCACTTTGGGAGTGGATGTACAAAAAGCCATTGAGAACTCATTGGCGCAGATGGGACAGGATATTCGTTCTGAAGCCAGAGAAGAAAGTATTCTTGTGCTTAGGCCCAGGGTTGTTCAAGGTGGGAAGTTGGAGTTTGTGCTTCTTAAGAGCGACCAGCAAGAGGCCTTGGAAGACATGTTGGAGCAAAAGTTCAGCCAACTAAAAATTGTGTCTCGGGAACCACTAGAGCAGGGCAAGGTAAGGTACGTGCTGGGCATGACTCCAAAATATAAGGAACATTTGACCAAATTAACCATTGATCAGGCCATTAAAACTATTCGAAACCGTATAGATCAGTTTGGGGTTGCCGAACCGGACATCCGAAAACAAGAGGGTAATCGAATCCAGGTGCAATTGCCAGGATTGGATGATCCCCAACGGGCGATTAAGGTGATTGGCAAAACCGCGCATCTCGAATTTAAACTTGTGGATGACGAAGCCGATATTAAGAAAGCTTTAAAGGGAATACTTCCGCCTGGAAGGGAACTTGCCTATATATATAAAAAATTGCCAGATGGAAGTACGTCCAAACAGCCTATCGTGCTTAGAAAAGAAGCCGTGCTCACGGGTGAATATATTACTGATGCCAATACTGCCTTTGATTCCTATGGCCAGCCGTATGTCTCTTTAAGCTTCAATAAGCGTGGATCTAGGATCTTTGAGCGGGTCACAGGGGAAAATGTGAAGAAGAGATTGGCCATTGTTTTAGACGGCAAAGTTTATTCAGCGCCGGTGATCCAGGAAAAGATTAGTGGTGGTCGAGCTAGTATTACCGGGCGGTTTACCACTGAAGAGGCCCATGATTTGGCCATTGTTCTTAGAGCTGGTTCATTGCCCGCACCAGTTCATGTTATGGAAGAAAGAAGCGTGGGACCATCATTAGGTCAGGAATCTATTGAAAAGGGTATTTTTTCAGCTCTCATAGGTGGGGCTATCGTCTTGATTTTTATGATTGTCTATTATGGCTTTGCCGGTATTGTTGCCGACATTGCTCTTCTTTTTAATATTTTATTGATCATGGCTGGTTTGGCCGGTTTTGGGGCTACTCTGACCCTGCCTGGTATTGCCGGTATAATTTTGACAATTGGTATGGCTGTAGATGCCAATGTGCTTATTTTTGAGAGGATCAGAGAAGAATTGCGACGGGGATTATCTCCGCGGGCAGCCATTGACGAGGGATTTGGCCGGGCTACTTTGACCATTTTGGATGCCAATGTGACGACCATAATTGCGGCCATTATTTTATATCAATTTGGGACAGGCCCCATTCGTGGTTTTGCTGTTACCCTGACCTTAGGTATTTTGGCCTCGATGTTTACAGCAATTTTTGTTTCCCGGGTCATTTTTGACATATGGCTGACCAGAAGAAAGGCGGGGACAGCATTAAGTATCTAGGAAGTTGGACATTCTAACTCCAGCTATCAGCTATAATTATACTACGAGCTATGAGCTATAAAAGGAGGAGCCTGGATAATGGGTTTACAAATTATTAGACCGGATACAGATATCGATTTTATAGGCCTGCGAAAATGGGCCTTTTTATTATCTGGACTGCTTATCCTGGTTGGGGTCTTATCCTTGATCGTTAAAGGCGGGCCTAAATATGGGATAGATTTTGCCGGCGGGGTAATAGTTCAGGTCAAGTTTGATCAGCGTGTTGAAGTCAAAGAATTAAAACAGGCATTAAAAGAGGCTAGTCTTCCGAGCTTGGTGGTACAACGTTTCGGGGATAAAGAAGACAATGAATATCTTTTGCGAACCTCAGCCGACAAATTTTCTCCAGAAAAAATTAGGACTTTGGTAGAGGAAAAGCTAAAAAAGAATTTACACGGCAAAAAATTTGAAATCCAGAGGCTGGAAATGGTTGGTCCCAAAGTGGGAGCAGACCTCAGATCCAAAGCCCTGGAAGCACTATTTTATGCAGTGTTGCTGATCGCCATTTATATTTCGGGGCGTTTTGAGCAACGTTGGATGACTGCTGGCGTAATGGCTGCTGGATTAGCATTGGGTGTGTATGTGTTAAAGCTTTTGTCCATGCCCATGAGTGTGTTGATTGTAGCTGCTATGCTTATAACTTTGGGCCTGTGTTGGTACTTAAACTTAAATTATGCTTTGGGCGCAGTGGTGGCCCTGATTCACGATGTTTTTATTACCGTGGGCATATTTTCTCTACTGGATAAGGAGTTTGATTTAACAATTGTGGCCGCTCTTTTGACAATTGTCGGTTATTCTTTAAACGATACAATTATTGTTTTTGACCGGATACGGGAAAACTTGCGGGCAAAAATATCACCTTCGCTGGCCAGAACTATTAATGTAAGCATTAATCAGACCTTGAGTAGAACCTTACTTACCTCCGGAACAACACTAATTGTTGTAATCTGCTTGTTTTTATTTGGTGGCGGAGTGATTCATGACTTTGCCTTCGCTCTTTTAGTTGGAGTGCTGGTCGGAACCTACTCATCTATTTATGTGGCCAGCCCGATATTATTGGGATTTAAACCCAAAGTTGAAGAAGAGGCATAAAAAAAGCCCCGCTTAGCGGGGCTTTTTTTATGCACAGTCTACCTACGTATTATCTGGGTTGAGTTAGTTTTAGATTTATCAAGTGGTCGTTTATATATTGTCTGAAGGCATTATATTTTGTCTCTGGATGCAATAATTTTAAAACAGGCCATATTAAGCCGCTCAAATTTCTTAAGTATCAACAAGATTTCTGCTGCTTGTTTTTAACTTTTTATTTACTTTATCCAACAATTTTTCGAGCTCTATCCGCTTAAATTGATAGTCCTTGCTATAGAGTCTTTTAAGGATGAAGTTGCGGCAGTCATATAAAGTGTGTGGTTCATTCTCTGTGTCCACAATTTTACCGCATATAGGACATCCTCGAAATTTTGTTGCCATAGAATATCACCTTCGTTCAGAGTAGCCAGGTTAGATGGCCACATACACATCCGCATTGGCGGGGTGAAGTGGATCTTTTTTGAATATTAAGTTATTTTAATGTGTTATTAAAATAATGAATTTTGCAGAGCTTTTCTGAAACTTCAGTCTTTAACCTTGAGCATATTTTTTCAATTTTTTGTTAAGATTTTTTAAAAGAGTTTCAGCAACGGCGAAGTTAGGGTTTAAATTTAATGCTTTTAAAGTGAGTTTCTTTGCATTGGCATACTGCTTCATAAAAAAATAAGCTTTTGCCATATTAAAATAGATGTTTTCATCCTTTGGGTCCAGAGCCAAAGCCTTGCGGTATGCATCGATTGCCAAGTTGTATTGACCCTTTTTTCTAAGATTTATACCTAAATTGTTATAAGGATTAGGAGAATATGGATCTACTTTTAAAATTTCAATAAATAATTTTTTTACTTCCTCAAAATTATCTCTTTTTGCATATTCTTCAGCGCATTTGCTTAAGTAATATTTGTATTTTTTTATGTCATTTTTACCTTTATAGGCTTCTGCAAGCCCTTTGTATGCCTTTATGAAAAGATTGTTTATTTTTAAGGCTTTATTAAAGGCGATTATTGCTTTTGTAAACTTTTCTTCTAGCAAGTATGAGTTTCCAAGATCAAAATAATATTGGGCATCTTTTTTCTCAATATCAACAATTTCATTTAAGCTTTCTATGGCATGGTCATAATTGCCTTTAGTGATGTCGTTCATTGCGTTTTTTAGCAACTCATCGTCGATTTCATTAAAGTGAAATAAACTTAATGAATTTTTTATATGTTCTTGTAAAGTTTTTAAATGATAAGGGCGGATGACAAAACCTGTACACCCGGCGCCAATAATGTCTAAGACAAAATCACGTTCTGAGTGATCAGAGATCACAACGATAGGAATAAATTTATTTTGTAATTTATGTTGTAATTTATGTACCAGCTCAATGACGCTCATGTCACTTAGTTGATTATCAGCGATAACCAGGTAAAGTTTGTTAAATTTAGCATAATCAATGACTGCAATAC
Source organism: Desulfovulcanus sp. (assembly GCF_982781345.1). Classification (NCBI taxonomy): domain Bacteria; kingdom Pseudomonadati; phylum Thermodesulfobacteriota; class Desulfovibrionia; order Desulfovibrionales; family Desulfonauticaceae; genus Desulfovulcanus; species Desulfovulcanus sp. Next base: position 14,747 of record NZ_CEYAEZ010000023.1, on the reverse strand, counting down.
CCGAAGAAAATCTATTGGTGATATGAATGCCTAAGCATTCGAGGTTATGTTTATCATTTTCAAAATTTAGATCTGATGCAGTACAAACAATGGCCGGTATTTTATTTTTTCCCATATTACTAATGCATAATGATAAGAGTTTGAAAAAAAATCTATGGATTAAGGTAGTTATAAATTGTTATGTTTTCTATCCTTTTTAAGTTTTTTTGTTTAATTTTGAGAGGTTGTGCAGTTATTATGAGTTTAACTATTTTTTCTTATAAGGTCTATCTTGGCGGAAGTGACAACCTGTACTTTGTTCATTCCGCATTGCTGCAGTGGTTATGATATAAGCTGCCTGACAACCGTGGAAAAGATCAACTAGAGGTTTGGATATGGGTGTTTCACGGTAAAAATCATGCAGCCGTTTATTTAAGTTGCGTAGGTCTTCAAAGGCCCGTTTTAGTCTTGATGAAGTGCGTACTATGCCCACATAGTTCCACATGGTGTGTTTGATAGTAGCCCAGTCTTGGGCTATGAGAGCAGGGTCTTCGTTTTGCTCATTGCCTGGAAAACGCCAATCAGGTATAGATTCCTGAATTCTTTGACTTAACCTTGTTCTCTGGCCGTATCTTTGGCCAATATCTTGGCCAATACTATAGCCCCATAACAAGCCCTCTAACAGTGAGGTGCTGGCGAGCCTATTGGCACCATGTACTCCAGTGCAAGAGCACTCGCCACCAGCATATAAGCGGTCAATTGTTGTCCGGCCGTGCAGATCTACTAATATACCGCCACAAAAATAATGGGCAGCGGGAACGACCGGTATTGGCTCCTTGGTAATATCAATACCTATTTCTAAACATTTTTTATAAATGGTGGGGAAGCGTTCCTTTAAGTCTTTATTAATGTGCGAAGCAGCATCCAGATATACACAATCCTCACCATGTTTAAGCATTTCTTCAATTATGGCCCTGGTAACAATATCTCTCGGAGCCAGATCGCCTCTGGGGTCATAGATGGACATGAATGGTTTGCCTTGGCTATTAATTAGTTTTGCGCCCTCACCGCGTACCGCCTCGGAAATGAGAAATTTTCTTTCTGAGCGGTGAAATAGGGCTGTGGGATGGAATTGGACAAATTCTACATTCATTATCCTGGCTCCTGCCCTATGAGCCATTGCCAAACAAGAGCCAATGGATGAAGCCGTATTGGTCGTATGTAAATAAATCTGACCGATGCCGCCGGTGGCCAGGACAGTAAAGTCAGCAAGTATCGTCTCAACAGTATTTGTCTGGTTATTTAGGACATAGGCTCCAACGCATTGGTTTTTTAAATGATATTTAAATTCTAGTCTGGTACTGTGGTGGTGCGAGGTCAAGAGATCTATGGCTGTGCGGTCGGTAAGAACCTTGATTTGGGGGTTAGCCACAACTTTTTGGGTTAGAACATCCATTATGGCTCGACCGGTATAATCGGCACAAAAGAGGATTCTTGCCTGACTGTGGCCACCTTCTTTAGTTAGATAATGTCGGCTGGGATCATTAAGTTCAAAAGGAACCTTGAATTTGTCAATGAGAAGATCCTTAACCACTTCCGGGCCTTTGCGGCAGAGATAACGTACTGCTCTCAGATAGTTGTGATTCCATCCGGCTGTGAGGATATCCTTCTCCAAAAGTTTTGGGTTATCGTTTTCTGAGCGATAAACTATGCCACCTTGGGCCAGAGCAGTGTTCCCATCGTCAAGAGTTTTGCCTGCAGTAACAAGCAGTACCTCCACACCGAATTCTGCTAGGGTCAGGGCGGCTGTACATCCGGTAATGCCAGAGCCAATAACGAGAACTTGTGTTTTTAATCTACTGGACATTAACTACAAACCTCGAGCATCTTTTCTAAAGCTTTGCGAGCAAGTACGGCTGTGTCATCCGAAACAGTAATTCTACTTTCTGGATTCAGATTTTTTAGAGTGTATAGAAGATTTTGTTCGGTAATTTTAGCCATGTTGCTACATAAACTGGGAATAATGGGTAAAACTTCTTTTTGACCCCGATATTCATTAGCCAGTCTGTGGACCAGGTTGTCCTCAGTACCCACATAGATTCGTGTCCCGGGTTCTGCCTCCCGGACATATTTGATAATGAATGAAGTAGAGCCGCTGGCATCAGCAAGGGCAACAACATCAGGATCGCACTCTGGATGGACTATTATTTTGGCCTCGGGATCGGTTTCTCTTATACGCTTAAGCTGCTCAGCTTTAAAGCGAAAGTGTATGGCGCATACACCAGGCCACAAAAAGAGTTTTTTGTCTTTAATCTGTCCAAAGTTTACATGCTTACCCTGGCTGCGGATATCGACTGTGACAATTTCGCTGGGAGAAAGGCCCAGGATTTTGGCCATGTTTTGGCCCAGGTTTTTATCCGGTAAAAAAAGCACCCCATCCCCTTGATTTAAAGCCCAGGCAAGCATTTTTGGGGCATTGGCCGAGGTGCATACAGAGCCGTTGTACTTTCCGCAAATCGCCTTCACTTCGGCAGAAGAATTGACATAGGCCAAAGGTATTATTTTTTTCCCTTCCTGGTTTAAGCTAAGCAGGATTTTTTCTACCAGGCTGGCGGGGGCAGTATCAGCCATCACACAACGGGCGTCTAAAGCCGGCAAAAAAACCATCTGATCTTTTTGAGCCAGGATGGCTGCTGATTCTGCCATAAAATGTACACCGCAGAAAACAATATATTTTGCTGTAAGTTCTGGAATCTTGCGGGCTAGCTCCAGTGAATCCCCTTTAATGTCAGTGTATGCAATAATATTATCGTTTTGGTAGTGATGTCCTAATATGGCCAGGTCTGGCCCTAAATTTTTTTTAATTTGCTCAATTTTGTTCATATGTGTAACTCCTCCTTATGAGTTGGGATGGATCTATGGGGTCGCCCTGAGTTCTAAATCACGAATCAAGAATCAATTTGCATGCTGAAATCCGCTGCCGGTGCGGAAAGGGTAATGGCCCCGGTAGAAATATAAGTTGGTTTTAACCTAGCTATTCTGGAAATATTATCTAAAGTAACTCCACCGCTTATTTCCGATTCAATGTGTTCAGGAATAAGTTTTAAGGCTTCCTTCATTTCTTTTTCTGTCATATTATCGAGCATGATCCTGTTGGCCTCGGCCTGAACTGCTTCTTTGACCTCAGCTAGTGTGCGGCATTCTACTTCTATCGGGGGGCAGGGGGTAAGGGTTTGTCTTAGTTTTTGTACGGCTTGAAGTATACTGCCGGCCTGATCAATGTGATTGTCCTTGAGCATTAGCATTTCAGTGAGATTGAGGCGGTGATTTTGACCTCCACCTCTCAGGACTGCGTACTTTTCTGGATAGCGCAGGCCTGGCAAAGTTTTGCGTGTATCCAGCAAGGTCACTCCGCTACCAGCAATTTTTTGACAAAACTTGTGAGTTAAATTGGCTATTCCTGATAGGTGACAGATAAAGTTTAAAATTACTCTTTCTGCTTTTAAAAGTTTATATGCCAAACCATGCATGATGGCAATAATTGTCCCTTTTGGCACAAATTGACCTTCTCGGACGATGAAAGAATATTTTGCAGGGCCTGGAATATGGTCAAGAATTAAAGGTATAATGGGGAGGCCAACTACTATAGTATTCTGTTTGGCCACTATTTTGGCTGTTAAATGGTTGTCTGTTCCGAACAAACTTTTGGATGTTAGATCTTCTCCATCTTCCTCCAGGCTTAGAACAATGATTTTTTTTAAAAAACTAAGAGCTTCTCCCTTAAAAAAAGAATTGAATATTTCCATAATATATTCTCCCTAAATTTTTTTGTTAAGGGAGGGGTGCGTTTTCGTCAAGTTAAGCAGTTGATATTCGTTTATTTTCTTTGACGGTCAGGCTTTTTTGATATAACTCAATTCAGTTATGAAGAAGCAGGACCAGGATTTATCTCCACGCGTTAAGGGCGTTGATTATCAAAAGGTAGATTGGCCATCGGCCAGCTTTGATAATCTCCACCCGGCAGATGCAGCCGACCGTCTGGAGAATCTCTCTCTGGATGAACAGCTTGAGTTGATCAAGGGGCAGTCTCCTGAAGATGCGGCGGCGTCTATTGTGGAGATGGAAAAGCATGATCGCACCCCGCTCTTGAGCAAGTTGCCTCCTGAGCTTGCCGCTGACATTCTGGAGGAGATGTCTCCTGATGACGCGGCCGATATTCTGGATGAGCTGGGAGATGAAGTACGCTCGATCATTCTGAGAAGGATGAACCGCGAAGACGCGGCTCTGATTAATGATCTTTTAAAGTTTGATCCGGACACGGCCGGCGGTGTAATGAACACCGAGATCCTTGTTCTGGATCAAGATCTGACTGTTGACCAGGCTATTAAACTTATTCGTTCGGGCGTAGAAGAAATTGAAGTCCCTTATTATGCCTATGTGGTTGATGAATACAGGCATTTAAAGGGAGTTCTGTCCTTGCGGGACTTGTTGCTCAGCCCTCCGGGAAAGAAACTCAAAGAGCTATTACATGAGCAACACCTTATTTATGTTCCTTATAATGAAGATAAGGAAGAAGTAGCCAGGCTCTTGAGTCGCTATAACCTGCTGGCTATTCCAGTCGTGGACCATGATCAACGCATACTCGGTATTGTCACTGTCGATGATGTTATTGATATCATTCAAGAAGAAGCCAGTGAAGATATGCAAACCATGGTCGGTGCCGGCTCGGATGAAACTGTTGATTCTCCCTGGCAATACTCGGTAAAAAAGAGAATCCCCTGGTTGATAATAAACCTCTTTAACTCTGCAATCTCCGCCTGGGTTGTTCACCTGTTCGAAGGAACTATTTCTCAGATGGCCATGTTGGCTGTGCTTATGCCCGTAGTGGCAAATCAGGCTGGAAATACCGGTCAGCAATCCCTTGCAGTCATGATCAGGCAACTTGCCCTGGAGCCTTTTGAACGCCGTAAAGTTTGGAAGGCTGTTTTGAGAGAAGCACGTATTGGTCTGGTTAATGGGTCGGTTATTGCTTTTCTTATATTTTTGGCTATTGTAATTTTGACTAAGAATGTTAGTTTAGCCATGGTTATGGCCATGGCCCTTTTTCTGGACATGTTTTTGGGTGCAATAGCCGGGGCGTCGATACCTTTGTTGCTTAAAGAAATTGGTCGTGACCCGGCTCAGGCTTCTAGTATCTTTCTAACAACCTTGACTGACAGTGCAGGTTTTTTTACTTTTTTAGGACTGGCGGCATTGCTTTTAAAGTAATGTAGTTAAAAAGTACATAACTGTACAGATAGGAGTTGCGAGTAGTTTGTTTATTATATTCATTCCAATTATTGTTCACGAAAAGGAACAGCGAAGCTAACAGGAGGAAGGAATGGACTGGAAAAATTGTTCATTAACTAAAACATATTATGCGTGGATGGATAGTTTGATTCTTCCCTGGTTGGAAAAAAATAGTTTTACCCCAAACAGGATTACAGTCTCCGGACTAATCTTTTCTATTTTTGTTCCCCTTGGCTTTTATGCCCATCCTTTTTGGGGCTTATTGCTTTTGCTTTTATCTGGCATGGCCGATAGTCTGGATGGCTTTCTGGCCCGCGAAAATGGCAACCAGACAAAAATTGGCGCGTTGTGGGATTCCGCCTCTGATCGGGTAAGTGATGTCTTTTATTTGATGGGCTTTTGGGTTCTTTTCTGGCAACAAGGTAAATGGATAGCTCAGGCAAGCATGGCCATGTTTATAGCTATTCTTCTTTGTGTTTTAATAAGCTATATAAAGGCCAGGGCCGAATGCCTGGGGGTAAAATGTGATGTCGGAATCATGGATAGGACCAGTAGAGTAGTGTATCAGCTTGGTTGGGCACTTTTATTACTTATTCTGCCTGGTGCCAGAGAAGGTTTACTGTGGATTGGCTTGGTTTTGTTCATTGCCCTGTGTCTTTTGACTGTTGTTCAACGTGCAGCAGAAGTTTATAACAAATTGAAATAGTAGAGGCACGGACTATCCGTGCCCGATGCTTTGCCCCGCCTTGGCGGGGTTTTGTTTTTTATGCGTATAAAAATTAACCCGGAAAATTCTGGCAAGCGCCTTGATGCTTTGATAGCTGAGCTTTTGCGTATAGGCCTGCGCCAGGCCAGAAAACTTATTCAAGAGGGCAGGGTAGTTGTTGATGGCTCGCAAAGGCCAAAAGGATATAAGTTGTTGCCAGGCCAGGAAATAAGAATCAAGGAAAAGTCTTTTAAACATAATGGAATTCATGAACCAGTAATTGAAATTGTATCCTCAACTACCCATCTGGCGGCCCTGAACAAGCCTCCATTTATGCACTCGGATAAAGGCAAGGAAAGCCTTAGTGTCCGGGATTTACTTCCTTCCATATTTTCTCAAAGTGAAGCCTGCCTCTTAAATCGTCTGGATTATTTGACCAGTGGTATTTTGATGGTAGCCTTAACCGAAAAGGGCCGTAATATCTATAAGCAGGCCCAGGAAGAGGGCAGGGTGGATAAATTTTATCTGGCTCTGGTCCAGGGGCAATTAGTCGAGCCTGTTGTAGTCAAAAAGGCTATTGACGCGGCTAAAAGAAAGAAGGTTAAGGTTTTAGGCAGGGAGTCAGAAAGTTTTTTACGATTTACCTGGATTTATCCTTTGAAATTTTTTTCAGCTAAAAACCAGACCTTGGTTAGAGTCAGGATACTTAAAGGTCAGAGGCATCAAATTCGGGCGCATTTTAGTTTCTTGGGCCACCCCATTGTTGGAGACCCATTGTACGGACAGGTAGTCGAGCCCGGTGCCAGAATGTATTTGCACCACTATAAAATTCGCATGCCTGGCTTTCAGGCCTGTAAGTGGCCAGACTGGTGTGGAGTGGAGTTAGAGGATTTTTTATCCGAAGAAGGTTGAATGGGGCAAAAAATAGGCACGACACATATATGTGTCGTGCCTATTAGGGAAACCAGGCACCCAAGGGCAACTGTTACCGCTGCTCCCTCTCGGGCCTGACGGGGTTAGCAGCGCCCTTGCCACCTGGCTCCCCTGTTTTTTTAAGGAATGAAGTTAAGAAGTTGTTGGAAAATAAGAAGTTAGGTGAAATAGTAATTTCATAGAAAATATTTACACCTTTTCAGCTATTTTCTCATGCCACCTGCGTATTTTCCTAACTTCTTAATTTCTTATCTTCTCATCTTCATTTTTAATGGCGGAGAGGGAGGGATTCGAACCCTCGGTACCGGGTTAGGGTACACACGATTTCCAATCGTGCCCCTTCGGCCAGCTCGGGCACCTCTCCGCAAGAAGGTGACTTTTTTAACTAAAAAGAGCTTGTCTGGCAAGAGATTTATTGCTGTAAACAGCAGAAAAGTAGAGTTCCCCGGATTTGGAATTTATTTTTTTAATGATCGCGTTTTTTATCCTGCCAACTGCAGGACTTGGAACTTGGGCCTCAGCCGTGAAGCCCAAGTTTGGGGAAAACAAATTTGACTACTATTATCCAGACAACAAAAACAAGTCCTAATACTAATAAATCTTTCATTTAAATCCCTAAGATATTGTAACCTGAGTCTACGTAAAGAACCTCGCCTGTCATCCCTGCAGAGAGGTCTGATGCAAGATAGAGGGCGGTTTTGCCTACATCTTCCTGAGTAACATTGCGGTGCAATGGTGCCTTTTCTTCAATGGTTTTTAGGATGGTTTTAAAACCGGAAATGCCTGTTGCGGCCAAGGTTTTGATTGGGCCGGCACTAATGGCATTGATGCGCACGCCTTTTTGACCGAGGTCCACAGCCAGATAGCGTACAGAAGCTTCCAAGGCGGCTTTGGCCACGCCCATGACATTGTAGTTCTTGATGACCTTCTGGGAACCATAATAGGTTATGGTCATCACTGAAGCATCATCGGAGAACATAGGCTCAAAGGCCTGGCAGAGTCTGACAAGAGAGTAAGCAGAGATATCCAGGGCAATCTGAAATCCCTTGCGTGATGTATCTATAAAGCGTCCTTGGAGGTCTTCGCGCTGTGCGTAGGCAACTGAATGAACCAGAACGTCAACTTTTCCCCATTTTTCCTGAACCAGATCGGCTGCGGCCTGGATTTGGTCATCTCTACTTACGTCGCAGTCGAAAATAAATTCGCTTTGAAGTTCGTCACTGATGGGCTCAACTCTTTTTTTCAGGGCCTCGCCCAGGTAGTTGAAAGCCAACCTGGCTCCATTTTCTTTAAAAACTTTGGCAATGCCGTAAGCAATACTTCGATTGTTGGCAACACCAAAGATAAGTACTTTTTTGTCTTTTAAGAGCATGTTTTTCTCCTAAAAAAGTTCTTTTCCGGTTAGTAATTTATAGGCTTGGAAATACCTGGCCTGAGTCTGCTCAATTATTTCCTGGGGCAGGCTAGGTGCTGGTGGCTGTTTATCCCATCCACTGTTGCTTAGCCAGTCACGCAGGTATTGTTTGTCAAAGCTTGGTTGCTCACGGCCCGGTTTATATTCTTCTTTCGGCCAGAACCGAGAGGAGTCAGGGGTCAAAACTTCATCAATGAGCAGGAGTTTATTGCTACTTAGGCCAAACTCAAATTTGGTATCGGCAATAATAATTCCTTTTTCCAGGGCATAATCTCTGGCTCGTTCGTAAATGGAGAGAGAAATTTCCTCGACTTTTTTAACCAGGCCTTCACCTACCCTGGCCTTGGCCTGTGCCAAGGTAATATTTTCATCATGTTCGCCAATATCTGCTTTGGTGGATGGTGTGAACAGAGGCCTTTCAAGCTGCTGTGATTTTAAAAGGCCAGGGGGGAGTTTATACCCGCAGAGCTGGCCGGTTTGTTCATAGTCCCGCCAGCCAGAACCTGTAATGTAGCCGCGGACAATACACTCAATGGGCAGGGGCTTAGCCTTTTTGACCAAGACTGCTCTGCCTTCCAACTCATCTTTGTAATTTTGCAAAGCCTCGGGGAAATCTCCCACTTCGGCAGTAATAAGGTGGTTAGGGACGATATCCTGCATCATCTCCATCCAAAACAGGGTGATTTGGTTTAGAACCACCCCTTTAAATGGTATGGGATCAGGCAAGACCACATCAAAGGCACTCATACGGTCTGTGGTCACAATGAGCAGGGTTTCCTGGTCTATTTCATAAATGTCACGGACTTTGCCGCGAGAAACTAAAGGAAATTCTTGAATATTTGTTTTGGTGACAACTTTCATTTGTATCCTTTTCTGTTGTTGAGTTGAAACCTGGATAAAATTTTACCTTCTAACCCTTGAACCTTTTCTCTACACTCCTGGCATGGGCTTCCAGTCCTTCAAGCCTGGCCAGGCGGGCAATTTTCGAACCGTGTTGTTGAATATAATCCTGGTTTGTATAGATGACACTTGATTTTTTGTAAAAGGTGTCCACGGACAGGGCAGAGGAAAATCTGGCGGTGGACATGGTTGGAAGTACATGGTTGGGGCCGGCAAAATAGTCTCCCACAGGCTCCGGACAAAAGTGGCCCATGAAGATGGCCCCGGCATTTTTCACCTGTCCCAAAACAGACCAGGGTTCAGCAATACATAATTCAAAGTGTTCAGGCGCAATGAGATTGACGACTTCAAGTCCTTTAGAAATATCATCGACCAGGATAAAGGCCCCCCAGTCTTTTAAGGAAGTGCCGGCAATCTCGTTGCGGGGTAGAGCCGGAAGCTGCTCTTCCAGTTCTGAAACAACTTTGGCTATAAGTTCCTGGCTGGGAGTGACCAGGATACATGCCGCCAAAGGATCGTGCTCAGCCTGGGACAACAGGTCAGCAGCCAGAAAATCGGGACGGGCTGAATCATCTGCCAGGATGGTGATTTCGCTTGGTCCGGCAATCATATCTATACCTACCAAGCCAGCGACTAATCGCTTGGCCGTGGTTACATAGATATTTCCAGGGCCGGCAATCACATCCACGGCAGGGACAGACTGTGTGCCAAAGGCTAAAGCAGCAATGGCCCAGGCAGATCCTACCTTATAGATTTTATTTAGTCCCAAGATATGAGCAGTGGCCAGAATATATGGATTTAACGAGCCGTCCTTTCTCGGTGGGGAGACAAGGACAATCTCCTTTACTCCTGCAACTTGAGCTGGAATGGCATTCATTAAAAGAGAGGAGACAAGCGGTGTTTCTCCGCCCATTCCGCCCGGAACATATAGACCGGCTCGTTCAACCGGAGTGTAAATCTGGCCCAGTATTGTGCCATCATCTGCCAGGTCATACCATGATTTTTGTTTTTGTTTTTCGTGAAAAGCCCTGATCCGGTCAGCAGCTTCCTTGATGATGGTCAGGTCATTTTCCGGAACTTCGGCCACGGCATTTGCTGTCTCTTTATCGTCAACCTTTAAATCTTCAGGACCGAACTCAGGGGAGTCAAACTTCCTAGTATATTCAATAAGGGCTGCATCGCCTTTATCTTCAACATTATCCAGAATTTCGCGTACTTGCTGGTCCACTGAGTAGTCAGGCCTGGATCTTTTTTGTAGCCAGGTCTTGATTTTGGCCCAGTCGCCTTTGTCTTTAAACTGAAAATGGTTCTTAATCACCTTTTTGCCCCGTTGTTATACAGAAGTTATACGATTATTGTCTATTTGTTAGTCTTGATCGTTGATAGCTAGCTAGTAACTTGCTGGCAGTCACTTAGTCAAGATTGAGCCTTTATCTATAAAATTTAAATTTTTGATAGAATAAAGGGTTGCTCCCCTTCGCTTACCTGTTGGTTGAAAGTAAATCTTTTTAAATAAGCTAAGAAGACAGGAAGTCAAGGAATTAAAGAGCCTGTGGCCGAACCTTTATATCAACTCAATTTCTATAGTTTATTTCAGTCTTGATTTCTTTCATGCTGGTACAAAGACTTGGACCCATCTAAATCTTGCTTGCGGACAGAGCATAATGGGATATTTTAGGTAAACAAATCTTCTTTTTATTACCGATAGTTATGTCAATATCGCAAAATATTTAGCCCATTCCTTCCGATGCTCTGTATTTTCCGCAAGCTTCCCTAAGATGGGTTACCCAAGCCGTTTGTAATGCATTTCAGAAACCAAGACTTTCAATCAGTGTTTAAAATAGGGTTTGGCCATAGGCTCTAAATAAGATGATAAGTTGCGAAGAGTACTATCCAAAATTTAATCAGCAGTCTTATAACCAGAGAAATATCAATAGAGATAGTTGATGGGAGTGTTATCCATCAGATACCTTTTCAAAAATTGAACTTCCTAAGTCCGCACTTTTCACTTCCAGCTTTCCCTAGATCATGAAAATGAAGAGGCCTTTGTCTGTTCTACTTTCAGGTTCCGAAATCGGTTTATGGCGGCCAGGATCTCTTGTTTTCTGGGCAGAGCCAGGTTGCCGGGATGCTGACCGTGAAAAGAAGAGATTACATCCAGCCCCTGACTGGAGATATCATTTAAGACCTGATCAGTGACCTGACTTAGTGTTTTCTTGTCGTCTACATAATGCCTGTCCATGTAGCGAATAATTTCTGCTATGGCATTGGTCTGGCTGGGGTGGATGAGCTGTTCGATAAAATCTAGTTCGATGCTTTGCCGGCCAACAATGATGGTGGTTAAACCTTTGGCTTTGATTTTATCTCTAGGTCCAAGTTTAAAGGAATCCTTTAACAAAATTCGCTGCGTAATCTCTTTTAAAGGCTTTTTTTGCTCCTGCCTGCGCAAATTTTTATACCTGTCAGCGATTTCTTTGGCCTTTTTCGTCACATCCAGGGCTTCATAGTTTTGCATCATGATGACTCTGTCGGCCACGTCAAAATAGTCTCCTGAGCCTCCCAGGACCAGGATGGTTGATACGGAAAAGCTGGTCAAAAGTTCACGGATTCGGTCAACAAAGGGAGTAATTGGCTCAAATTCTTTGGCCACGAGCATTTGCATGCGACCATCTCTGATCATGAAGTTGGTTGCGCTCGTATCTTCATCCAAGAGTAAGAGGCTGCTTCCGGCTTCCAGGGCCTCAACAATGTTTGCTGCCTGGGAGGTGCTTCCGCTGGCATTGGAAGTAGAGAACGATTCAGTGCTCTGGCCGCCTGGAAGGTTTGAGATAAAAGGGCTTATGTCTGTCTTGATTACGCTGCGTCCGTCTTCGGCCCGAATCTTCATGGCATCGGGCACAGTGACGACCAGTTCCCGGCCATCGTCCGGGATATGATTGTAAACACCTCTTTCAATAGCCTTTAGCAAGGTGGATTTGCCGTGGTATCCCCCGCCAACGATTAGAGTCACCCCGGCGGGAATGCCCATACCCTTTACCTGGCCCTGATTGGGAAGGTTAAAGCATACTTCCAGTTCCTTCGGAGAGATAAAAGGGACGGCCTTTTCTCTGGGAAGCGGGCGATCACTTATGCCGCTTTCCCGGGGTAGAATAGAGCCGTTGCCAACAAATGCGACCAGGTTTTTCTCTTTTAGTCCGGCCCTTAAAACTTCCTGGTCTTCTGCTACCTGAATATGCCGGGCAAGTTTTTGGGCGTTAAGATTTATGTAGATGAGGGAGTTTTCAACGATTTTAGGCAGAAGGACAAAGAATATTTTTTCTGCCTGCCTGGCAAGAATTTTTCTGCCTCTGGCCGGTAGGCCGACTGTAAACCTGGGCTCTACTGTATCTTTGTCCACTCGCATGGACGTGCGTTCTAAAATTTCCTGCCCGGGCCTATCAATGAGAATCAGTCCACTTGTACCTGTACCTGAACTTTGAGAGAGTTTATGGGCTGCGGTTGCAAAAGCGCGGGTTAGAAAGTCCTCCAGAGCAATGCGTCTTGGCTTCGTATTGAAAAAATTTTCCGGAAAACCTGCGATTTGTTGATTTAATTCTATGCGCATCCTGCTTGGAGGAGCAAAGGGATCACTCTGAACATGGTCGATGTGTAGAATAAACCTGTTCAGGTCATAATGACCCTGAATTTCCTTGTAGGCTTTGTATCCCCGACCATCAATGCGGGCCAGGATGTCTTGCAGATGAAAGGCTGGTTTGGGTTTCATTAGAGTAACTCCCGTTGTGAGTTTTAAGTCGGGTAAGTTGAGTAAGTTGGGTGAGTTGAGTGAATAGCCCCGGTTAAAACTTCGCAGTGTTCTGGTTCAGTGTCAAATAAAATAAGGTGAAGGAAACAGAAAGCTAAAGCTCAAGAGATTCTGGCATCCCCTCGACAAATTGCTTTATTTCATCTCTGACCTTGCGATAATATTTTAGCGCCTCTTCTTCATTATTGGCATTCCTGGCCAGGCTTGGCGGGTCGTCAAATGCGCGGTGGATCTTTTTAGCCGGGCCGGGGAAAACCGGACAGGTTTCATGGGCATGTGAGCACAAGGAGATCACATAATCGAAGTCTTGGCAGTCCAGTTCTTCTATCAGTTTTGATTTATGCCCGCTTATATCCACTCCGGCCTCAGACATCACCTTTACAGCCAATGGGTTCAGGCCGTGTTTTTCCACTCCAGCAGAACAGGCCTCAAGCACATCTGACTTTAGCTTTTTCGCCCACCCTTCGGCCATTTGACTGCGGCAGGAATTGCCGGTGCATAAGAAAAGGATTTTTATTTTTTTATTCATAGTTACCTCAAAACTTACACATGACTATGTTCACCATGTTTTTCTCTTTTGGGCCTATGTATGGGGCAGAGTAGAGCTTTGGGGTCGCAGGATTGGTGTTCAAATTCAAGGACTGCGTGCTCGATACCAAATTTTTCGTGTAAGATGTGCTTAATCTTTTCCTTTAAGGGTGTTATCCGAGACAATTCCTGGTCCTGTACCTGAACATGGCCGGTAAAGGCCAAAAGTTTTGGGCCCACGGTCCACACATGCAAATGGTGCACACCGAGAACTCCGGGGATTTGCTCCAGGGCACCTTGAATGGCCTCAAGCTCAAGGTGATGAGGGACTCCTTCCATTAAAATATGTACAGCTTCCTTGAGGAGTGACCAGGAACTTTTAAGAATGAATAAAACAATGCCTATGGATAAGAGCGGATCCAGCCAATACCAGGGTTTAAAAAGGATGATCACGCCGCTTATGAGTACAACCACGGAAACGAGCATATCTCCGAGCATGTGTAGAAATGCCCCGCGGAGATTGATATTTTCTTTGGCGCCTTTAGACAGGAGCAAAACCGTAAAGCCATTTCCAAAAACCCCTACCAGGGCCATGGCAGCCACTAAAAATCCCGATATTGGCTCAGGATTTTTGATGCGGTTGAAGGCTTCCCAGAGGATGAATAAACATGCGCCAAAGATAAGGGACGTATTAATCACGGCAGCAAAGATTTCCGCGCGGCGAAACCCAAAGGAAAATTTTGGCGAAGGTCTTTTTTGGCTAATCCGGTAGGCAATATAGGCAACTAGCAGGCCGGTACAATCGCTGAAGTTGTGTATGGCATCAGAGACAACCGCCATACTCTGGGCCAACATTCCGCCAATGATCTGCAAAATAGGAATAAGCAAATTAATAGCCATGCTCCAAAGCAAGACTTTACCTGTTGCCTCTTCCAAATGATGGTGATCATGAGCCATTTTTAGCTATCCTTTATTGTTTCCGTTGTTTTTTAAAAATATTTTATTCAACTTTCGGAGTTAATATACAAGCCCATTTTCTTCAATACTAACAAAGAGTTGGACACATCTAAAGCTTGCTTGTCCCGCACCCATTTTGAGCTCGTTATAGATGAGGTAAATTTTTTACTTTTTCAAAAAAACAAGATTTGTAAATAAAAGTTACCGCTTACAAAGTGGGTGCGGGATGCATAAAGGGG
>NZ_CEYAEZ010000022.1:0-36416 GCF_982781345.1 Desulfovulcanus sp. | reverse complement strand
GCAGCCAATTTTCTGTCACCAAAGTATCATTATTTAAAAAAAATAAAAAATCACCCAGAGCGTTTTTAGCGCCCAAATTACAGGCCGGTCCAAAGTTTATATTTTTCTCAAGTCTTAAGTATTTAAATTGCTGCCCGAAAAGATTCTGCCCAAGCACAGGACAATATGTATTTGTATCATCACTTGACCCATTGTCCACAACTATAACTTCAAAATTTTCTCCTGGCGTATATTGCTTCAAACTAACAAGGCAATTTTTAGTCAGTTCCCATTGATTATAAACAGGAATAATTATTGAAAACGCGTAGTTAACTTTATTTTCTTGCATAACTAGCCTGAAGTATAGTCAGCATCCCTACAATTTAACTAGGCAATTTATTCCTTGGTCTCAGCATTAATCCAGTCTAAAAACTCTTTGTTCCCACCTTGTACAGGTAAAAATACAACACAAGGACAGTCATAACTATGAATTTCCTTGACTCTTTCAAGCAGGCTCTCTTTTAACTCTTCTCTAGTCTTGGCAATAATTACAACCTCTTTACTCTTTTCCAACTGACCCTGCCACCAATACATAGACAACATCCCGTCCAAAATATTCACGCAAGCTGCCAACCTCTCTCCGACTAAAACTTGACCAATTTTTTCTGCTTCGGCCAAATCTTTGGCTGTAATATAGACAAAAACATGTCCCATTTTTCTTCCCCTCAAAATTTTATTATCGTCATATTAAGTTGCTAAATAACTAAAACAAGATACCAAGTGTACTTCTATAAATTAAAAAATGCCATGTCTGCAAAAAAACTATTTAACAAGCTTAAATAAACCTAGCAAATTTTGTACCGTCAACCAAACTTCACATCACCCTCATCTCTCATCTTCCGCCCTCCTCACTAGCCATCCCATCCCCCCTCAATCAAAACTTGCTCTTTTGCCCAAAGCAAAATAAGTAGCTTTTAAATTAACACCTCAACCAAAAGGAGAGAATATGTATATAGTTACGGGTGGAGCCGGGTTTATTGGTAGTGCCTTTGTTTGGCAATTAAACCAGATGGGTATCGATCGTATTCTAATTGTTGACAACCTGGGTCGGACAGAAAAGTGGAAAAACCTGGTCAACTTAAAATACTTAGATTATGAACATAAAGACAAATTCTTAGACCTGCTATTAAAAAACAAGCTCCCGGCTATTACAGCCATAATCCATATGGGGGCTTGTTCATCGACCACGGAACCAGATGCAGATTATTTAATGGAGAACAATTTTCACTATACCCAAAAACTGGCCAGGTATTGTCTGGAAAACAACGCCCGTTTTATCTACGCTAGCAGTGCGGCCACTTATGGAGATGGCACGCTCGGCTTTGATGACGACCACGCTGGCCTAACAAATTTACGGCCCTTAAACATGTATGGCTATTCCAAACACCTTTTTGATCTCTGGGCCCAAAAAAAAGAACTTTTAGACAAAATAGTAGGCCTGAAATTCTTTAACGTCTTTGGTCCAAATGAATATCACAAAGGCGATATGAAAAGCGTCATCGCCAAGGCCTATTCCCAGATAAAGGATACCGGGAAACTCAAGCTATTTAAATCTTATCGTCCCGAATACGGTCATGGGGAGCAAAAAAGGGATTTTATCTATGTCAAGGATTGCGTGCAGGTTATGGCCTGGTTTTTGGAACATAATGAGATAAACGGAATCTTCAACCTCGGCACAGGAAAAGCCCGCTCATGGAACGAACTGGCGCGCGCAGTGTTTGAGGCCATGCACCGAGAACCAAGTATCGAATACATTGAAATGCCCGAGAACATAAGGGATAAATACCAATATTTCACCCAGGCTCGAATGGACAAACTGAAAGTAGCAGGCTGCCCCTGTAGTTTTATGTCTCTGGAAGAAGCTGCCAAAGACTATGTCCAAAACTATCTAAGCCAAAACGACCCATATTTGCGTTAACTCGTCGGCTACAAAAAGTCAGGATCTACTGCAGCCCGGCCATTATCCAGGATTGTTTTGATAAACAAAACGCTCTTTTTATCCACTGGAGCCAGAGGGAACTGCTTGTGGCAGGCATCACACTGGCCCATGGATGGCTCTGTGGGGCCAAGCAAAGGAACATTGCGTCCGCAATAAGGACATGGATAAAGAAAAATTATCTCCAACCCCACAGGCTTAACCGGTGGTATAAACTTTTTTTCTCGCATCATTCTCTCCTTATTTCATCGCCTTTGGATGATTATCCTCCTATTGAGTCTGTGGCCAAACATCATTTTGACCGCTGATTGAAAGTCTTGGTTTCTGTAATGCATTACAAACGGCTTGGGTAACCCAATCTTAACGAAGCTTGTGGATAAGCAGAGCATCGGGATGAATGAGCTAAATATTTTGCGACATTGACCATAACTATCGATAATTAAATAAACTTTTGTTTACCCAAAATATCCCATTATGCTCTGCCCGCAAGCAAGTTTTAGATGGGTCCAAGACTTTGTACCAGCATGAAAGAAACCAAGACTAGAATAAACCATAGAAATTAAGTTGATAAAAAGGTTCGACCACAAGCTCTATTGAGGAACGGAGCTGTTCCCGCTGAAGGCAGGAACAGCTCCGTCTAACATATTTTAAATCAAGCTCTTACCTGTCATCTCCTTAGGTTTAGGAATAGACCACAAATCAAGGATAGTCGGGGCAATATCAGCCAGAATCCCACGTTGCCGCAAATAAATGTCTTTTTTGTTTTCACTTATTAAGACAAGAGGTACAGGATTTAAACTATGGGCGGTCTTTGGTTTTCCATCTTCATCCAACATATCATCTGCATTACCATGGTCTGCCGTGAGCAAAATGGTTCCGCCTACCTTTTGCATGCTTTCAACAACCCGTCCCACACACTCATCCACAGCTTCACACGCCTTAATTGCTGCCGGAATGACCCCAGTATGACCAACCATATCCAGGTTGGCAAAGTTACACACATAAAGATCATATTCCCTGACCCTTATTTTTGAGCATAAAACATCTGTCACTTCATAAACACTCATTTCGGGCTTCAGATCATAAGTGGCAACTTCACGAGGAGAAGGAATCAATATTCTGTCTTCCCCGGGAAAAGGCTCCTCTTCCCCTCCATTAAAAAAATAGGTCACATGGGCATATTTTTCTGTCTCAGCAATGCGAAGTTGCCTGAGGCCCTTTTCAGACACCACCTGCCCCAGAATATTGTCCAGCTTTTCCGGGGGGAAAATAACCGGCAGACCAAAGTCCTTATCATATTCAGTCATGGTGACTACATAAAGCCGAGGCCAAATTTTACGCTCGAACTCTTTAAAGTGCGGATCAAAAAGCGCCTGACAAAGCTCCCTTGCCCGGTCGGCCCGAAAATTAAAAAAGATGACCCCGTCACCATCTTGCAGGGTAGCGACTGGTTTATCATCGTCCATTAACACAATGGGCCTTACAAACTCATCTGTCTCGCCAGCAGCATAAGCATCACTAACCGCCACAACAGGATCGCTCGCCACCTTCCCCTGCCCAAGTGTCAACGCATCATAAGCCAGCTTAACCCTGTCCCAGCGTCTATCCCGGTCCATGGCAAAGTAACGCCCGCTAATAGTGGCAATCTCCCCTACTCCGATCTCTTGCAAATAACTTTTAAGCTTTTGCACATAGGTTATTCCGCTTGTAGGAGGGGTATCCCGGCCATCTAAAAAACAATGGATAAATACTTGGCTGACGCCCTTTTCTTTAGCAAGCGCAATAAGGCTATGCAGGTGTTCCTGGAGACTGTGCACACCCCCGTCCGAGAGCAAACCCATCAAGTGCAACCTGCCGCCGTCTTTTATTTTTGCCAGTAGTTGGTTTAAAACCTTGTTTTCCTTTATGCTCCCATCCTGGATGGCCAGGTTTATACGCACGATATCCTGGTAAACAACCCTGCCTGCCCCAATGTTTAAATGGCCCACCTCGGAATTACCCATCTGTCCTGGCGGCAAGCCAACACTTTCACCTGAACACTTGAGGCTTGTATGAGCAAAATTTTTCAAAAGTTTATCCATATTAGGTGTATTGGCCAATGAGATGGCATTGCCCGGCCCTTCCGGGGCAATTCCCCAGCCATCCAGAATCAAAAGAAGTATTGGAGACAACTTATTCATTTTCATCCTCTTCCGGCTGATCCTCGTCCAGATTTAGATCGACCTCTTTCCCTCTGGCCCAGAAACCCTCTAAATTATAAAACTGGCGTGTATCTGCCAGGAATATGTGCACTATAACATCGTTTAAATCCAAAAGAATCCAGTCCCCACCTTTATATCCCTCCATACCCATATATTCCCACTTATTCTCTCCGACCTTTTCCAGAACATAGTCTGCCAAGGCCTGGGCATGGCGCACATTCTGAGCGGTGACAATAAGCACGCCTTCAAAAACATTAGAGATTTCACGTACATCTAATCCTAAAATCTGTTGTCCTTTCTTTTCATGCAACCAGTTACCAACGATTTTTAATTTGTCTAAAACCGGCATTGCCGCTAATTTTTTTTTCACATCCTTATCAGACATTATCTTTTCTCTCCCATGCATCATTTATTGAGTCTGTGGCCAAACCCCATTTTGACTACCTAGATTGAAAATACTGGTTTCTTGAATGTATTGCAAAGGGCTGGGTAACTCATCTTGGCGAAGCTTGCGGATTAGCAGAGCATCGGGACTACAAAGCTAAATATCTGGTATTATCTGCCATAACTATCGATAATAAAAGAATATTCATTTATCCTATATGTCCCATTATGCTCTGCCGCAAGCAAGCCTTTTACCCCGTTGAATCCAGCGAAGCGGGGCTGGCTTTGCCAGCATTCAACTGGGGTAGATGGGTCCAGACATTTGCACCAGCATGAAAGAAATCAGGATTGAAAAAATTATTAAAACTTGTCCTCTTAAGTAAGGTTTGGCCACAGACTCTATAGATATTGAATTTGTTCTGATTATCAACTAAGAACTTCTTTGACTTAATCCATTATTATTTGTAGCGCAAACCAAAATCTGAGCAATCCAGACATTATGGATGCGGCAACCCCATAAACTCTAACCACAAAAAACACAAATTCGACACTTTTGCGAAAGTCCTCCATGGACGCCTAAATGAAACTAGTTGTTCCCGAGCAACCACAGCCAAAAGGAAGAACGGACCGGAATACCCCCACACTTTTGCAGAAGTCTCGAATTGTAAGCCACAAATATTATGTATGGACAGACAAATGTTAAGAAAACTCTATCCTAAGGTTAAACGTCGCCTACTATACTTATTGGCCGGGAGTATGTGGACCATTGTCGGACTTATGCTTATCATAACTGCATGTAGCTGGCTTCTTCCTTTACCTTCTTACAAAGCCATTTTTTTGGCCCTGATTGGCGCTGTCTCGGGCGTAAATCTTGCCCGGCCTGGTTTTCAGAAACTAGTATCTAAAAATATCTCTCGCATTAACACTAAACCTGAATCGGCCTGCATCTTTGGATTTCAATCTGTAAAAAGCTACTTTCTCATTCTATTTATGATCTTGCTCGGTTTTATTTTGCGTCACTCGGTTTTCCCCAAACCATTCCTGGCCATCATATATCTGACTATCGGCCTTGGGCTTTTTCTATCCAGCTTTAAATATTATCTCAACTTTAACAAAAACAAACATTAATCAAAAACTATGGAAATCATTGCCAAAACAGACAATTATATTACCCCTGACAAAAAAGGCCGACTATTGGCTAAAAATTTCCCTAATCTCTACTTTTATTTTCAAACCATAAAAATAGTTCTCAAGGCAGCCAAACTAGCACAAAAAGGCCTTTACTCGGATGACGAATGGGTCAAAAGCAGTCTAAAGATAGTCACTTCTTTAGAAGACACCGGGGCTAAATTTGTGATCACGGGCAAAAAACATTTTATAAACCTGGATAAACCCTGCGTGTTTGTGGCTAACCATATGAGTACTCTGGAGACTTTTGTCCTCCCCTGTATTGTCCAGCCCCACCGTCCCATAACCTTTGTAGTCAAAAAAAATTTAGTTGAAATGCCTGTTTTTAAACATATCATGATAAGCCGTGATCCAATCACAGTCACCAGAGAAAATCCCAGAGAAGATTTTAAAGCAGTCATACAGGGTGGAATAGAAAGACTAAAAAAAGGTATCTCTATATTTATTTTTCCTCAAACTACCAGAACTACGGCATTCGATCCCAAAAAATTTAATACCATTGGGGTAAAGCTGGCCAGAAAAGCCCAGGTGCCTATAATCCCTGTTGCTTTAAAAACCGATGCCTGGGGAATAGGCAAATGGATAAAAGACTTTGGCCCCATCTCTCCTCAAAAGACAGTCTACTTCACCTTTGGTCCGCCCTTAGAAGTAAAAGGAAACGGTAAAAATACGCATCAAGAAATTATAGCTTTCATTTCTGAAAACTTACGTAAATGGTCTTGAAATCCTGGCAACAAGTAATGCATGATGATGTTTCCTTCTTTAATAATATGACTATGACAGATTGAAGCCTTACATACTGTCCAACTCCAACTCTTTATATGATCGACAAAACAGCTATTGTCCCGACCGTCCTAGAAAAACTAAAAAAACTGCCCATAGGGCACTGTATTGACCTGCGTACCTATAAACGCAACCGCTCGGTCGTTATCGTCAAAAAGGAAGAGGATGAGTACCTGATTATTGAAAACGGATATTTTCAGGAAGAGTTTGTGGTTGGTTTAAGCAAGTTAAAAAAACTCTTAAAAACCCTGCTCAAAAAAGAATTCCCCCGGAGTAATAAAATTAGACTCTATAACCTGGGAGAATACGATAAGGGCCAGCTGGCAAAGACAAATTGGAAAAAGCTCTAGAGTCTGTGGCCAAACCCTATTTTAACCACTGATTGAAAGTCTTGGTTTCTGAAATGCATTACAAACGGCTTGGGTAACCCATCTTGGTGAAGCTTGCGGAAAGACAGAGCATCGGGGTGACAAAGCAAAGTACCTGAAGCTATTTACCATAACTATAAATAATAAAAGAATATTTGTTTGCCCAAAGTATCCCATTATGCTCTGTCCGCTAGCAAGCCTTTTACCCCGTTAAATCCAGCAAGCGGGGCTGGCTTTGCCAGTATTCAACTGGGGTAGTTGGGTCCAAGTCTTTGGTACCAGCATGAAAGAAACCAAGACTGAAATAAACCTTGGAAATTAAGTTGATAAAAAGGTTCGACCACAGGCTCTACAGACTCTCTAAATGTTGGCCGGACAAATTATATGTAAATAATCCGGCCAAAACTAAAAGCAACCCCCTTCAGGGGAATGCTTTTAGTTTTTGTTTTTAAGCATAAAATTATGGACAGCCTCCTGCAAGGTAGTGGCTGCCAAGTGAGCACAATGTTCTTTATCCTCGGGTAGTCCTCCTAACCTCTCTAAAATCTCCTCCCCAGAGATGGAGGCCGCCTCCTCCAGAGACCTACCAAGAGCTATTTCGCAGGCCACAGAGCCACAAACCAGACTCGGCCCACAACCATCGGTAAAAAAAGAAGCTTCTTTTACTACATCGTTTTCAATGCGTAAAAAAATCTCCATACTGTCCCCACAGCTTCCCTTCAGCTTGGCTGAGGTTGTAGGGTTGTCCATCACTCCAACATATTTAGGATTCTTCCAGCGCTCCAGAACATATGGGCCGTAATCTTTTTCTGTTTTAACGTATATCTCTTCCTGTAACTGATCTAAAAACTCATCCAGATTAGTAGACATTCGTCCTCCTTATTTGATTTCAAAATTAAGTATTGAAGTGACGCCCTAAGGTTTATCGCGTTCGGGATTTTCATAAAAAACATACATGGTTGCATAATCACTTATCTCAAAATAGACTTTCTTCTCTCCAGGGTCCACTTTGAGATTAAAATTTTTGTCTAAATATCCATAGCCATAGCGATAAGATCTGGGTTTACGATCAGAGGTACCATAAGCTGTGGACAATTTATCAATTTTAATAAACCGCTTGACCAACTTATCCCCGGCATAGATATCAAGTACCCCATCAGTCCCCGTCCAATTTTGAATGGATCTAGACAGCCTGTTCTGGGCTTCCTGAGTACAGCCTATTAACGCTAGGACAAAAATTATAAAAAACACGGTGTTGGCTTTATTTAACATCAACCTCCTCCTTCATTCTAATTTCTTCTTTCAGACATCAACTTTTAGCCTATCTTCAAGGCCCGGATCTAGAGGCACGACTATAGTCCTTAAAACCTTATCAACCACTACCTGACCGAGATCAAATCCTTTTACTTTTCGCACATCTTTAACCAGGGCACAGATTACCCTGGCCTGTCCGGCATCTTTTTGATAACTGAACAAACCAGCCAAAGCAGCAGCTTCCAGGATGCTTTTTTCTGGAACCTCCTGATCTTGATAGTCGCGCTTTAAAATGACGTGCGCCCCAGGCCCATCCTGTGCATGAAACCAAAGGTCAAAAGAACTGGCTCCAAAACTTAAAAGCTTGTGGTTGGCCTCTTTATTCTTTCCACGCAAAATAATAAAACCTTCAGACGATCGATAAACACAGACTTTTAATTTTTGTAACTTTCTGGATAAGACAATGGGCTTAACTTCTTCTTTCTTCTTTTTTTCTATCTTCTGACCACCAATCTTTTGAACCTCGTCAAGTTCTTGAATCAATTGTCTCCTGCGCTGTTCAATAAATTTAAGTCCCCGCTCTCCTTTGGCTGCCCTGGCAAAAATTCTCTCCATGTTTTCTTTGATGCTCAAACTTGAGTCCAGACTTAATGATATTCTCTTACCTTCCATGTCAATAACAGAAACCTGCTTTTCCTTGGCCCGGGCTTCAAGGCGGTATAAATTGGCCTGAATAAGGAGAGCTTTTTGTTTCTCCGCGACCATATTCTTAAGCCTTTGCTCGTCCTGCTCAAGCTTTTCCAACCTTCTGCTGATTCTTTTTATTTTATTCCGGATCTCCTTTTGCTTTTCAAAAACCTGATTCACAAGTTCACTTACTCTGGGGAAACCAAAAACGTAGGCAGCTTCTGAAGCTGAACTAAAACTTACAGCAGGAGTATCTTTAAGCCTCCAGCAAAGTACATTTAAATTTTGACCATCTCTGTGATGGAGATAAAATTCGTTCACCTGCCCGGACCTGATCCGAGCATATAATTTTTTACTTTCCTCCGGATCCAGCTGGGCAAGAATTTTTCTAAGAGGCGGAGAGAGCTGTGGGTATTCTTTCCATATATCCTTACGGCTAAAAATTTCCTCTAACGAAGGCCAATAAACATTTTCATCTTTTTCATCATCATATACTTCTTGAACAAGCTCCAACCCCTGACAAAGATCCAAGAGTAAATACTTAAACGGCCCGGGGGACAGCTCTAAATATAACCTTCTTTTAGTCCAGATATTCTTTACTTTTAAAATACGCCTGTTTTTTAGCTGCTTTCGCAGCCACATGACTTTGGCTGAAGGATTTAAAGGATTTTCAGGCTTCTGAGGAGAAAGAAAAAAAAACCCTCCCTTGCGGGAGGATCGTAAAATCAAATAACCACCTCGACCTAAATCTATACTCCATAGTTCGC
Source organism: Desulfovulcanus sp. (assembly GCF_982781345.1). NCBI lineage: Bacteria > Pseudomonadati > Thermodesulfobacteriota > Desulfovibrionia > Desulfovibrionales > Desulfonauticaceae > Desulfovulcanus > Desulfovulcanus sp. The sequence goes on along the minus strand of NZ_CEYAEZ010000022.1, from coordinate 26,809 downwards.
GTGTAGGTGAAAAAATCTTTCCAATACGCGATCCAGAAATCTTTTCTTTGAGTTCATCGGCTACAAAACGAAAAAAATTGGCCTCCATTTGTTATACAGACCCCTAATCGCCCAAAAGGGCCTCTTCTTCCTCCTGCCTGCTTTTACATTTTATACATAGAGTTGTTACAGGTCGGGCCTTGAGCCTGGGGATACCGATCTCTTCACCACACTCTTCACAAATACCAAAGCTTCCATCCTCTATACGCTCTAGGGCTTCATTAATCTTACGAATCAATTTACGATCCCTGTCCCTTAAACGCAGAGTAAAGGCTCTATCGGATTCGGCTGTAGCCCTGTCCGCCGGGTCAGCATAGACCTGTACATCTTCAGTCATATCTTCAATGGTATCCTCGCCTTTTTTTTGAATCTCATCGCGCATCTTTTTTAACAAGTCCCGGAAATATTCAATGTCAGCCGGCTGCATATCTTACCCTCCTATTAATTCTAATATTATGGTTGGGCGGATAACTTATAAGGTATAAAAAGTAAAGAGCTGACAAAAACTTTATCAAAACCGTATCAAATTTGAGGATATAAAAATACAATTTTTTCTTGACAGCTTAAAAAGCCTTGTATATTTAGCTGTTCTGCTTGAGCGGGAGTAACTCAGTGGTAGAGTGCAACCTTGCCAAGGTTGAAGTCGCGGGTTCAAATCCCGTCTCCCGCTCCAGAGCGGATTAAGCAAAAATTTTACAGAAATAGGCGGCATAGCCAAGTGGTAAGGCAGCGGTCTGCAAAACCGCCATTCTCCGGTTCAAATCCGGATGCCGCCTCCAGAAAAAAAGAAGATGAGAAGAACAGAAAGTGAGAAGTTTGGAGAGTATGATTGAAATTGCAACTACGGATTCTCCTAACTACCTATCTTCCCAACTTCTTATCTTCAAAAAATACGCGGGAGTAACTCAGTGGTAGAGTGCAACCTTGCCAAGGTTGAAGTCGCGGGTTCAAATCCCGTCTCCCGCTCCAGAGAAGTCATCCCGCCTATGGCGGGTTTTTTTTTGTCAGTTCCGTGTTGACCCAGGAGACAAAAAAAATTATGAGCCCAAGCGAAAATAAAATACTTGGAGAGCTTCTTGTCTAAGATTAAATATCCACTAGAAAACTCACTGGAAGAGCTTCTTAGAATAGCCAACTCTAAATTCAAAACCTATTTTGAGCCTGTCAAAGTAGGTGAACACACCTTAGAAATACTTCAAATCGCGGAAATGGACCAGTATATTGACAAGTTGGTCAACGAAGCCAGACCTGGTCAAAAAATAGAACTTCCCTTTTGGGCCAAAATCTGGCCAGCATCTATTCTTCTCAGTTATTTTATCAACTCCATGCAACCACCAACTACCCAAAAGACACTTTTGGAAATCGGGGCCGGCATTGGTTTATGCGGACTTTTTGCGGCATTGAAAGGCTTTGATGTTATCATTTCAGACTATAGCGATGATGCTTTGTTGTTTACTAAGATTAATATATTGAAAAACAATCTGGAACACAAAGCCAAAGTGGCCAAAGTTGATTTCACCAAAGACCGCCTAAACCAAAAATTTGACTATATCCTCGGCTCGGAAGTCTTATACCAAGAGGAAAGCTACAGACCGTTGATCAAATTCTTTTCGGCCCATCTAAAAACAACTCCCCACGCCGAAGTAATACTTGCTAAAGATTATCGTAGGGCAGCCAAAAAATTCTTTCGTCTTGCCCCTAAGGACTTTAAAATAGCAGAAAAGACCATAGGCTATCGCCAAGAAAGCGAGACCGACTCCCAAGGCGAAGAACGCTTTTTATGCACTATTTACCGGCTGCATCCCAGGTACATTTCCGAAGGTCCAAGGTCTAAGAACAAAAACTAAGTAACTCTAATAACTCAACCTGACAAACTCAGCTATGAACTCAAAAATCATTCTTAAACCTTGCCCTAAAGGTTATTCTAAAGATTTGGACAAAGCTACTCCGCCCGAACATACAGTAGCTAAGGTCAAAGAAGTCCTGGCTAACTGGGGACAAGAAATCCTGGCTGAACTCAAACGCATAGATACCGGACGACTGGGCATTCCTGTATATATGAGCATCTGCGGCCCCAAAGCCCGGGGGATAATGCCCACACGAAAACAAATGGGCAAAGGTGCCTCACCTGCTCAGGCCCAAGCCTCCGCTTTAATGGAACTTGTCGAACGCTTTAGCTTTTTTAACTTTGTTCAAGATGAAAAAAGATTTCATTTCCTAACCTGGTCTGAAGCAGAAAAATCATTAGGGTCCAAATTATTGCCTGTGCAAGAAATCTTGCACTCTGTTCAGGAACAAATGCCTCCTTCTAATGCTAGGCAGATACTGGATCTTGTCCAGTGGAAATTTACCTCAGCCACTGACATAGATACGGAAGAAGAGTGTTACCTGCCCTTTGATTGGTTTAAAAAATTAAATGAATTTAATGGCTCCTCAGCAGGCAACACAGCGGAAGAATCCATTTTACAAGGAGCGTGCGAATTAATCGAACGCCATACCTGTGCCATAATCGATGAACAGCGTCTCATCAGACCAACTATTGATCCAGACACATTTTCTGATCCTATTTTAAAAGAACTCTATTTAAAATTTAAAAAACAAGGGATTAAAGTCTGGCTCAAAGACTTTTCCCTGGACATGCCAGCCCCAACCGTAGGGGCCGTGGCTTATGACCCGAAGACCTTTCCGGCTTCCAGTGAAATCGTCTTTACCGCGGGCACAGCAACCTCACCCCACAAGGCGGCTATTAGAGCCTTGACAGAAATAGCTCAACTGGCCGGAGACTTCGAATCAGGGAGTAATTATGAAGCTTCTGGTTTGTCTAAATTCACCAGCCTGGACCAAATCCACTGGCTTACGCAGGGAGACAAAATCGCTCTTGATAAACTTCCTAGTTTAGAAGACGACGACATTTATTTAGAACTCAAAAAATTGTGTAAAGAACTAGCCTCGTTAGGTTTTCGCCTCTATTCCATTTCAACCTCCCAGTCGGAACTCGGCATTGCAACGCATTATAATATAATCCCTGGCTTTCGTTTCAGGGAGCGAACCAAAAACGCATCTCTAGGCCTTTTTGTAGGACGAATCATTGCTGAGGAAGAAGAACCACAACTGGCCCTTAAAAAATTAGACACTCTGGCAGAAATATATCCGCAAAGCTATTTCATACCCTTTTTTAAGGGACTCGCTTTTTTACGGCTTAATAAACTCGAACTCGCAGCTGATCATTTTGCCAAGTCTGAACCTCTACAGCCGGGCAACGAAGAAAAAGGGCTGGCTGCATTTTACTACGCTTATACCCTGACCCAGGCAGGTCGATGGTCAGAGGCTTTGCCTCACCTGGACCGAGCCATAGCCCTTAGTCCTGATGTAAAAGAATATTATAACCTGCGAGGCGTTGCCCTTTTCAAGCGAAAGGAGTTTGAACAAGCAGCCAAAAACTTTCAGGAAGCCCTAAACCTCGACCAGGGCTCTGCTGTAGACTTAGCCAATCTTGGACTCTGCTACAAATTTTTGGGCCAAAAAGAAAAGGCCATAGAACTCTTGGGCGAAGCTTTAAAACTAGAACCAAACCTTGACTTCGCAAACAAACAGTTAAATGAATTATTAGATTTAAGTTAAAAATTATAAATATTTTTTAAAATTTTGTTTCTGATTTTTTTCAATAATTACAATCGATTGCTCTTTTTAAAGTCCAAGCAAGTTAAAAAGGCATTGACAAAAATCCTTTCTCCCATTTAAGGAATAAGGAGTTTGCATTGAAAATATTATATGGTAAAATCCCCAAGGTTGGGATTTAATGGTTGCTGACTTTGTCAGTGTCTTTTGAGTTTTATTTTTTTTAAATCTATTTTTAAGGAGGTAGTCAGTATGGCAGTTGTAGAGTACAAAGGAAAAAAGTTCGAAGTAGATGAAGACGGTTTCCTGCAAAGATTTGAAGACTGGTGTCCAGAGTGGGTAGAATATGTAAAGGAAAGCGAAGGTATCAAAGAGATCACCGAAGACCATCAAAAAGTTATCGACTTCTTGCAAGATTACTACAAGAAAAATGGTATCGCTCCTATGGTTCGTATCCTGTCTAAGGTTACAGGTTACAAGCTGAAACAGATCTATGAGCTCTTCCCATCTGGACCTGGTAAGGGAGCCTGTAAAATGGCTGGACTGCCCAAGCCAACTGGTTGTGTATAATTATTCTCTATTAAGAAAAGAAAAAAGCGGGCCTTTGGGTCCGCTTTTTTTATCTAATCTCTTACGACTCCCAAACAAGGAAGGATCAGCATGGATATATCCAAAAAAATTGCTGAAATGAAAAAAGAGCCCCTTTTTACTCAAAATGTGGGCATGATCCTCGTCCATAATGGTGTTGTTCGAGCCTGGTCCAGAAAAGACAAAGCCCAAGTCCAAGCCATAGAGGTAACGCCTGACTTTGAAAAAATCGAAGAGATCAGAAAAGAATTTGAACAAAAACCAGGCATATACAAAATTATCATTGAAGCTAAAAAAGGAACTTTGAAGCCGGGTGACGACCTACTATTTATAATTGTGGCCGGTGATATCCGGGAGCATGTCAAGCCCGTATTGGCAGAAGTTTTAGATAAGGTGAAAAAAGAGGCTATTTCTAAAAAAGAAGTTATCAATTCTCGGTCCACAACTCCTTAACCCTTTCGGCCTCCTCGATCTTACCCCTTTTCAGACAACCAGAGATGTAGATGCTGACCTTTTGTTCTAATACCCTTTCCAGAGCCTCCTTTTTATCCTTATCCATTGGGGAAGTGCGCAATTTTAAAAGGGAATAAATGCGATAAAGATCCAGCCCTATTATTTTCCTGGACAATTGATCACAATGTCCGCCCCTTCTGATTACCAGGGGATAGGGGACCAGGGCTACAGGGAATTTGAGCTGGGTTCGAAGCCAGAGATCATAATCTTCACATGCGGTAAGCCTCTCATCAAAAAAACCAACTTCCTCCACGACTTTTCTGGAAAAAAGAACACAAGAGGGACTAATTAAGCATAAATGCAGGGATTTTTCAAAAAACCATCCCCCAGGTTGAGTATGCTTAGACATAGGATTTACTCTCTTGCCCCGCCTCATCCAAATTTCCTGAGTCTGAGAAATGTGAAAACCTCCTTCGAGCATAAACTTAAGCTGCCTAGAAAGCTTTTCCGGCAACCAATAATCATCAGAATCAAGTAAGGCCAGAAAGTCCCCCCTGGCCTTTTTAAGACCAAAATTACGCGCAGACGACACACCTTTATTTTCTTGATAAAAATAATGGAACCTTTTATCCTTAATCTTTTCTAACAAGACCCTGGTCTGATCATTTGAGCCATCATCCACCACGATCAGCTCCAGTTTTTTCCAGGTCTGATTAAGCACAGAATTTACGGCATCCACAATATATCGGCTACGGTTAAAAGTGGGTATGATCACTGAAATCAACATGGAAATAAATTTTAAGTTTTTTTGGTTTAAAAATATCCAAACTAACTCTTAACAAACCCATTAAACCAAATGAACTCAATAAAGGACTAAATAAACTCAAAATGAAAATAATCCAGGTTATTAATGTTCGCTGGTTTAATGCCACTGCCTGGTATGGGCTTTTCTTAGGCAAACTGCTTCAGACGGCCGGCCATGATGTTTTGATTCTGACCTTAAAAGATACAGAGCCCTATCATAAGAGCCTTAAGTGGGGGCTTGAAACAAAATGTATAGATTTAAACACAAAAAATCCGATAAAATTTATTAGCTTATATAACGAGCTAAAAAAATTAATCATTAAATTTAAACCGGATATTGTCAATTGTCATCGCGGAGAAGCATTTATTCTCTGGGCTTTATTGCAAAGAAGGCTAAAAAACTTTTCGCTGGTTCGCACCAGGGGCGATCAAAGGCTGCCCAAAAAAAATCCTGTCAATATTTGGCTGCATAAGAGTTTGTGTCAGGCTGTAATTACCACTAACTCATTTATGTTTAACCATTTCAGGCGAGAGTTTAAAATCCCAGCAGACAAACTCTATCTAATACCCGGCGGGGTTGATGAAAAAAAATTCTTTTTTGATGCCACAGTCAAAGACAAAATACGCAATGAACTAGGGTTTAGCAACGAACATTTTGTAGTTGGGCTTCTGGGACGCTTTGACCGGGTTAAAGGGCAAAAAGAGCTGATTCAGGCAGTTGCAAGTTTATATCACACAAAGAAAATTGAAAACATAAGGCTATTCTTGATAGGATTTTCTTCTGCACTGCCCGAAAACCAGATCAAAGATTGGCTCAGGGAATATAAGATTGAAAACATTACCCACATCACTGGACGAGCAAAAAACGTCCGTGACTATATTCTGGCATTGGATTTAGGGGTTGTTTCGTCATTATGGTCCGAAGCGATCGCCAGGGCTGCCCTGGAAATCATGGCCTGTCAGGTTCCTTTAATCAGTACTCGGGTAGGAGTTATGCCCGATTTATTGCCATCAGAGGCTCTAGTTCCCCCTGGCGATCCAGAAGAGTTGGCAAGATTAATCTATAAAGCCTTTTTTGATCACAATTTTTATACCCAACTAAAAAAGACAGCCCGGAAGACAATGTCTAATCTCACCAGCCAGGATTTCCTGCAGGCAACATTAAATGTTTATAAAAGAGTCTGAGGCCAAACCTTACTTAAGAGGGCAACTTTTCATAATTTTTTTCGATCCTGATTTCTTTCATGCTGGTGCAAATGCCTGGACCCATCTATAGCTTGCTTGCGGGCAGAGCATAATGGGTCATTTAGGATATAATGAATATTCCTTTTATTGTCGACAGTTATGGCAAATAGTCCCAGATATTAAACTTTGTCACCCCGATGCTCTGCTTATCCGCAAGCTTTGCCAAGATGTCTTACCCAGCCCTTTGCAATGCATTCAAAAAACCAGGCCTTTCTATCTGGTAGTCAAAATATGGTTTGCCCACAGACTCAAAAAAGTCAGTGAAAAAAAAGTTGAGAAATTAAGACACCATATTTCACCAATAGCGAGACCGTACTGTGAAAAAAATGAACAACAAACCAAAAATCGCTCTTCTTTTGCCCAAACTAAGCCTTTACGGAGGAGCAGAGCGCTTCTCTTATAATTTAGCCAGCTATCTTGCACCTGACTTTGATGTCCATTTTATCTGCGCCAAAAAAGAAACAACCCCGCCCAGAGGAGTAAATGTGACATGCCTAGGCAGGCCTCCTCTGGGAAAGGCCATGAAAATCTTCTGGTATGCCGTGCGAGCGGAGCTCTTTCTGCGTAAGCAAGATTTCGACCTTACCGTGGGTCTGGGAAATACCTTCAGGCAAGATGTATTACGACTTAGTGGCGGACCAACAAAAATCTTCTGGGAGCTTAGCAAAAAAGCCTATCCCAAGGGATTTTCCAGAAATTTCAAGATGTTTCGACGCCGCATCTCTCCAGGGAATAGATTGACCCAGGCTATTGAGATGATTCAGTTGCGAAATAGTCAAAACCTAATAGCTGTTTCCCATCTAGTCCGGGACTGGACCATCAAAGCCTATCCTTTTCTTAGGAGAAAAGACTTTCAAGTTATCTACAACCAGCCTGATCTATCCAGGTTCTCTCCAGCCAAAGACGAATTAAAGCTAAAGCTTAGGAGCAAATTTTCCCTGCCAAAAGATAAAATTATTGTTTCCACAGCAGGGACCAACTTCATGCTCAAAGGCGTGGCCCAATTAATCTCATCTTTAAGCCTCCTCCCTGAAAACTTCTACGTCATCGTGGCTGGTAAAAGAAATCCGGCGTATTTTTTACGCTTGGCCAGAAAGTTAAATGTAGTTGATCGAGTCCAGTTTATGGGGGAAGTTAAGGACATGGTCTCGTTTTACCGGGCAAGCGATATCTTTGTTCTGCCCACTTTTTATGACGCCTGCTCCAATGCTGTTTTAGAGGCCCTGGCCACTGGAATCCCTGTTGTCTCCAGTCAAAATAACGGAAGTAGTATCTTTTTATCACAAGACTTGGTCATTAAAGACCCCACAAATCACATTGACCTAGCCGAAAAAATCCTCCTGGCCAGCAAACAAAAAAGGCTGGCCTTTACCTGGCCAGAGAATATCCGCGCAGGTCTTAGAGAATATAAAAAAACTTTTTTAAATATTCTTGGAGCCTGAAGGGGCTGAGAAAATCGGTGAATTAAAAAAATGAGAAGTTAGGACTATGAGAAAAAAAATCCACTTAAATCCTTTGCGCACCTACCGAGAACTTTATGCTCCGGATAAAAATGAACTTGGATACCAGGTTGTGGTAGAGGAAAGCGATTTATGGATAGTAAGCCAAGTTGATTTAAAAAATGAAATCCTGGACCAAGTGATTAAACTCAGGGCACAGATAAAAGCTTACATTGATCTCCATCCTGAGTTCTTGACCAGTCTAAAGCCCGTTTCGGTCCCGAAAAGCGCTCCAAGCATAATCCAGAAAATGGCACACGCAGGAGAATTGTTTGATGTCGGCCCCATGGCTGCGGTAGCCGGAGCTATCGCCCATGAAGTTGCCCAAAAATTTCACCCGCTTTCACCCAATCTTTTAGTTGAAAACGGTGGTGACGTGTATATGTATTCCACGAAAGATAGGAAGATTGGACTTCTGGCCCACCCTGAAGATAATTTATATTTAGGACTCTTAATCCCCAAGCAAGATTTTCCATGCACCTTATGTTCATCTTCAGCTACCATTGGCCATTCTTTAAGCCTCGGGCAGGGAGACCTGGTCGTGGTCAAGGCAAGAGATGGGGCCATAGCTGATGCTGCAGCTACAGCTTTAAATAATAAATTACAAAACAGAGGTTCACTGTCCAGGGTTCTAAAGACTGCTGAGGAGTGGAGGGAAAAAGGGGTGTCAGGGGTATTTGCCCAGTTGGACGAACATGTGGGCATATGGGGGGACATGGAGCTAATTACACTTTAACCCCCATCCTCCCCCCGTTTCACGGTTACCCTACTGCTCAAGCCTTTCTATAATTTTTGCAAGTTGTCTGCCCAAAGGAGTTTGCTTGCTGATTTCGCGCTCCACATTGGCTATACCCTTCAACACTGTAGAGTGACGTCGATTGAATTGCTGTCCGATTTCTTTTAAAGAGTGGTCGGTATACTTGCGGGCAAGATAGAAGGCAGTATTGCGGGCCAAGACACATTGTTTTTTCCTGCTTTTTGAGCTTAAGGCTTCTACAGGCAAATCAAAGGCCCCCGCAACAAACTGTATAATTTTTTTCAAGTCAAAAGTTTGCTCCTCAAGGCCATAATTTTTGAGTACCTGCCAGGCCAAGTCCAAACTGATCCTTTCCTTGAGAAGTTTCGCCTTAAATATCAAGTTCTGCAAACAGCTCTCTAACTGCCGGACATCATTTTGAATCTTTTCTGCCAAAAGCTCGCCTACTTCTTCTGGAATACTCACCTGAAAGCTTCGGGCCTTGTTATGGACAATTTTTACCCTGGTTTCAAAATCCGGCTTTTCAATAACAGCCAAAAAGCCCTGGCACAGCCGAGAAACCAGGTGACCATCAACACCATCCAACTCTCTGGGCAAAAATGTACTGGAAAAAACTACCTTCTTCCCCTGATTTTGCAAGGATTTGATGGTAGATAAAAACTCATTCTGCATCTTTTCCTTGCCCTGAAAAAAATGGATGTCCTCCAGAAGTAAGATATCAATGTTATCCCGGAACCTTGCCTTAAATTGTTCTATCTGTTTAGACTTGATGGCCATAATTAAGTGGCAGGCAAATTCTTCCGCGGTCAAATAGGCAATACGCACCTTTGACCTGTTACACTCGGAGCTAAGTTCTTTGCCCACGGCTTGGACCAAATGAGTTTTACCAAGCCCAGGACCAGAACAAAGAAAAAGCTGGTCCGAAGAAATAGACTGTGAGCAAAAAGTCTTGGATGCCACAAATGCCAATTCATTACAGGGGCCAACAACAAAGTTATCAAAAGAGTAACGGAAGTTTATTGTTGTCTTAGGAACAGAAGTGTGAATAGGTAACCCTAGTTGCTCTTTTACTTTTGTCCGCCCCAAGTTTAGTGGCATTTTTTCAGGAGCCTTTTTGCTGGAGCAGATTGAAATTTTGGGCGCAACCCCCAGAACTTCTTTGGCTGCCTCCAAAATATGTCCTTTTAAGCGCTCTCTAACCCAACTAGCCACAAATTCGTTCGGGGCCTCTAAAATGAGCTCCTGTCCCTTAAAATCGGCCTGAAGGGGTTTTATCCATACTTGAAAAATGCCAGGTTTAAGGCATTTTTCAAGAATTTTCAGCATACGTTGCCAAGCATCATTCATAACGGGTGGAAATAAACATTTTGCCCATCTTAAGGCAAGCTCAAAAAAGAAACTTTGGGAGAGTTTAGCCTCAAATTAATCTACAAGACAACATATTAATTTTATTATCCTTTTTTATTCGTTGATTTTATGGGCCTTTTTTCACCCCCTTTAACTCCTGTATATAACAGGCATACACTTGCCCCTCACTCTTCTTTCCACAATCAACACAAAAATTTTCAACAGGAATAATTTTAATTTTTCTCCAATTTTCTTCAAATTTTAAAAAATATCTTAAATAAGAACAACAAAAGTGTAAAAGTCCATCATGATTCGTAATTCAAATAATGTCATTGATTAAATGCTAAGGGGATAAAGGGAGAAAGCAAAAAAAATCAGAAGACTTCGAAAGAACGAACATTAAACTTTAAGGTTAATGGCGCAGGTCCGGTATTGCTGAGAAGAAAGGGAGAAAAAAGGCACTAAATTTAACGCTAAGTTATGCAGGCATTAAAAAATATACTTGGAATTTACTCTCATCAACAAACTTAACTGAAAACCAGTGTCATTTAATTGACAAGTGTAGCCTGGGTAGTTGCCAAGCGATAGATTTCATGCGGATCTAAAATTAGAACGACATTACCATCACCCATAATGGTAGCACCCGAGATGCCAGGTAACTCACCTAAATAATGTCCCAAGGATTTAATAACAATTTCTTGTCTTTCTAGTAGGGCATCAACTACCAAACCCAACCGGCGTTCATTGACCGAGATGATGACAATTGGCAAAATTTGACGTTCATCTTTTTCAACAGGCAGCTCTAAAAGTTTGGCCAATTCTACAATACCCAACACTTCTCCACGCAAGGTAATGGCCTTTCTCTTGTTAACCTCACTTAGCTTTGCTGCTTCTATCTTGGTTGTTTCTGATACAGCATCCAGTGGTATAGCATAATTATCACCGGCGACCTTAACCATCAGGGCGTCAATGATGGCCAGAGTCAAAGGCAAAGTAATGGTAAACCTAGTCCCTCTCCCAACTTCTGACTGAACAATAATACTTCCTTTTAAACTTTTTATGTTATTTCTGACCACATCCATTCCTACCCCGCGACCAGAGATATCCGTAACCTTTTCTGCCGTAGAAAACCCAGGGGCAAAAATAAGATCAATAGCCTGATGATCATCCATATTCTGGGCTTCTTCTTCGCTGATAATCCCCTTTTTAACCCCATTCTCACGCATTTTTTCCGGATCAATGCCACGACCGTCGTCCTCAACTTCAATGACTACAGAATTTCCTTTATGCGCGGCTCTAAGCCATACTTTGCCGGTTGGAGGCTTACCCAAGCGCTTCCTCTCTTCTTCAGGTTCAAGTCCATGATCAATGGCATTGCGTATAAGATGGACTAGCGGATCGCCGATCAATTCAATCACGCTTTTATCAAGCTCTGTCTCTTCACCTTCTGTAATCAACTCGATTTTTTTCCCGCTTTTACGACTTAAATCCCTGACCAACCTGGGAAATTTTGCAAAAACAGATTTCACCGGTACCATGCGGACATTCATAATTGTCACTTGCAGATCATCAGAAATCCTTGCCATGGAATATGTAGTTTCAGTGAGTTTTTGAGCTACCTCCACTGGATCTTTTCCCTCTTCCAATTCTTTGGCCAGCATTGTAAAACGATTCCGGTTGATAATCAGCTCGCCTATAAGATTCATCAAATGGTCTAATTTAGAGTGATCAACCCTGATGGTTGAGGAGATGGCCGGACTAGTTTTTTGTTTGGATGTTGGACTGGCTTTTCCTGAAACCTGTGTTTTGACTTTACTCTTTTTGAGCTCTGTTTTCTCCTGAACCCGCTCACTAGGCTCAGCACCAATTTTTTCCTCTTTCTTCTCATCAGCCCTGTAATCTTCTGCCTCAACCTTTCCCTTTTTCTCTCTTTTTTTGAGGCCAGCCTTTAGTTTCTCCAGCTCTTTCTGAAGCATATCCTTAAGGATATCTATTTCCTGACGCAGGAGATCGAGCATGAGAGAAAAGTCCATATCTGAATTTCGGCCCTGATCAACCAAGTCAGCGGTACGCTGGGCATATTTTTTTATTTCCTCAAGGCCCATATAGCCAGTGGAATTTTGGATGGTCACAAAAGATCGGTAAAGGGCGTCTATAAAATCCTTTTGGGTCGGATCTTGAGTCAGCTTATTTAAGGCTAAATCAATATTTTCAAATTGCTGTTTTACTGTGTGCTCGAAAATAAGCACATCTTCAGGATCTATTTCATTTAGTTCATACTCATCTTCGTCATTCTCTTCACTTTGGAGCTCCTCCTTAAGATCAGCAGAATCTTCGGACTTGTTTTCTTTAGCTACTGTATCATGGTCATTAATTACACCCTCTAGCTTTGAAAGTAGATGCGAAATATCTTGAGTCCTTACCAGCCCTTTTTCCTTATCAATATTTGCAACCAGTTCCTCCATCATATCTACAGTTGACAAAAGCAAATCAACTAATTCCTGGCCAATCTCTATTTCGTTATTCCGTGCTTTGTTCAGCAAAGTCTCTGCTGCGTGGGTCAAAGCATTTAACTCTCTATAGCCAATAATGCCACTATTTCCCTTTATGTTATGGAAATATCTAAAAATATTATCTAATAACTCCTTTTCATCCGGTTTCTTTTCCAATTCCAGCAATGAAGAATTTATATTCTCAATAAGCTCCTTAGCTTCTTCCAAAAAGTCAACCAAGTGATCTTCACTTACCAGAGTTAAAGCATAAAAATCTTTTCTTTCTTCATCGGAATCATTATTACTCTCAACATCATTTCCTTCATCGGAATCGTTCTTACTTTTAACATCATTTTCAGAGTTAATCTCTCTCCCCTCCAATAAATGTTCAATGTGCTCAATGATTGGTGCTGTATCTACTTCTCCTTCATTGCCATACGCTTCCAAATTATCAATCATCTCCCGCAGAGCATCTGTAGCTTCTAAAATCACATCCATAACCGTAGGGGTAAGCTTCATATTGCCTTTACGCAACTCGTCTAATATATTTTCTCCCTTGTGGGCCAAGGCATTAATCTCTTTTAACCCCAGGAATCCAGAAGCACCTTTCAAAGAGTGCATAGGCCGGAATATCTCATCTATGAGAGACAAATTTTCCGGATCCTTTTCCAACTCCAACAGCTTTGGCTCAATAGTCTCCAAATGTTCCCTGGCCTCAACTACAAAATCAGCAAATATTTCGGGCTCAAAGAAATCCTGACTCATTCACATACTCTCCGCTTAAAATTAAAGACGAATGTTTTTAAAGTTAATCAAAAATTATGCCAACAAATCTAATAAACTAGTTCACATAAAATAAAATCTACTAAACTCGAATAATTTCATAAAAAATTACGTGCTATATTTACTCCTATAAAAAAGACTAAACCATATTCCTAGCCCAAAAGCATTTTTACGTTACGTACCAATTTTTCAGGTTGTGCGGGTTTGACCATGTACATGTTTGCTCCCAAGCTCAGTCCTTCCTGAATGTCTTTTTCCTGTCCTTCGGTTGAAAGAACGATAATAGGCAAATCACGATAAGCTTCTTGTTCTCGAATGTTTTTTATGAAAGTAAAGCCATCCATTTTAGGCATATTGATATCTGAAATAACCAGGTCGATATCCGGGTTTGAGTACAGTTTCTCCAAGCCATCCAATCCGTCTTCAGCGGTAGTTACGCGGAAACCTTCCTTTTTCATGATAAAAGCAACTAAATTTCGCACTGTCTTAGAATCATCAACAACCAGTACATGCTTTTTGGACATACTACCCCCTTAATTAATCAATTAACTGTCCAACCAAACGATCTATAGACAAAATCGCAATAAGCTTTTCTTTACCTTTTATCAGTCCGGAAATAAATTCGCCACTGATTCCTAGATTTACTTCCAAGCCCCATTCAATATCTTGTTGGGCAATGCGATACATAGTGGCAATAGTGTCAACTAAAATTCCCAACTGTAATCCTCGATGTTTGCAAACCACAATAAATCTTTTCTCGTCAGCATCCTGAACGATATTTAACAACCTATTAAGTCTGACAATCGGTGTAACTCGTCCCCTTAAATTAATTATGCCAGCAAGATAGTCAGGAGTTCCTGGCAACTTTGTAGGCGAAATATAGCGGACAACTTCGGATACAATTTCAACTGGCAAGGCATATTCTTGTTCATTTAAGAAAAAACTAACCAATTGTACATCAACACTTTTTTTCAGAGACTGCTCAACATCAATTTTCGTATCCGCTAATCGTGCCTGGTGTTTAGCACATTTTAAGCCCATTTCTTGAGGTAATTCTCGGAGCAGTCCACAATCTTGGGGCTCAAGAGCCACTTCACCCTTTAATTCATTAAGTATTTTTTGATCGGCATGACCCAAATACTTTTGTAAAAATTGTTTTTCTTCAGGACTAAATTCCTGCAATCCGGTCTTTTCCAATGAGTCAAAATCCTGTTCTTGAAAATATTCTTCTGGTGTTTTCATATTTTAGTACACTCAAGGCTTAAAATTCAAGAGTTAAAAATGGTACTCTTTGCACGTCTCAACTTCATGCCTTAATAATCTCTAGAGCAAGCTGCATATATTCTAAAGCACCCCTAGATTTCGGAGCATAATCCAAAATGACCTTTCCTTTAGCACTAGCTTCTCTAAACTTCGTATCTGTATTAATTACTGTAGAAAACATCCTCGCCCCCATCTTTTGACGCAAAAGTTTTAAAACCCGCCTGCAAGCTCTTGCCCGGCGATCATACATGGTGGCCAAGGCACGATAATGGATAGGTCTTTTTAGAACTCTATTTAAAAGACGCATCGTATCAAAAATAAGCTTAAGACCGTGCAAAGCCAAAAAATCAGTTTGAATAGGTATAATGACTTGGTCCGCTGCCACCAGTGCATTGACCAAAAGAACTCCCATTTGTGGCGGACAATCTATAAGTATATAATTATAATTTGTACTAATCTTCTTTATCCAATTAGTTAAAATCAAACCTTTACCCGGCACATCTTTTAGATCCGACTCTAGATCTGAAAGTTGGATATGGCTTGGTACAAAATCAAAAGACTTTTGTTTGTAGATAACTCGTCTAACTTCACCCCCCTTAAAAATATCCAAAGCAGACCAAGTAAATGTTCCAGGGAAAAACGATAGATGAATGGTGGCACAAGCATGGGGGTCCAGGTCCATAACCAATACTCTTTTACCCAGCCGAGCCAAGGCAGCTCCTAAGCTCAAAGTGGTCGTGGTTTTACCCACCCCGCCTTTCTGGTTAGCAATAGACAACACCTGAGTAGACATTGGCTCATATTCTCTCGCCAAAAGCGGAATAGCTCATAGCTTTAAATAGTTCCCTCAGCTTAAGAATTTTTCAGGTCCAGGCAAACTAACAGCTTAATCCATTTAAGTTGTTAAAGTAGATGCTTAATCATATTGTGCAACGCCCGCCAATCATCATCATAAATATCAATAAATCTTAAGCCCAATTCATACCTGGTAAGCGGCAAAACCTCTTTGACCCAGCCCACTTCAGCCACAGCCTGTAAATATTGCCCCACATCGCTTTCAAAAACTTTAAAAAAGCTGGGATGAAATTTATTCAAACGAGGTATAAAAATCTTTACTTGTACCTTTTGGCCGGGAGAAAACTTTTGGGGAGATCTAATGCGTAAGCCTCCTGCACTAATGTCTACACACTCTAGACGATACCATTTCTGCCGGCTTAAAGGAAAGACAAGCTCACATATTTCTACTTTATAATTTTTGGGCAACCGAACAAACTTACGCCGATCGTTTTGAACAGACATCTTATCCCTCTTTTTTGTACACAATAGCCCCTGGGTAGTGAATGGGCTTAAAGGCTCTGGATATATTGTGCAGCGACTCTGAGTGCCCGATGAATAAATAACCTCCGGGCAACAAGTTGTCATAAAAAGAAGCAATGACATTTTTCTTCATTTCGTCATCAAAATAAATAATAACATTACGACAAAAAATAATATGCGAACGCTCAACCCGTTTAACCTGAAATCTATCACTTAAATTAAGCTGTCCAAAAGAAACAAGCTTCTTAACCTCGGGCTTAACCCTGTACTTCCCATTTCCTTCATCAATAAAGTATTTGGCAATTATTTCTTTTGGAGTTGTACGCAAGGAGTACTGACTATAAACACCTCTTCTTGCACTCCTTAGGACACCCTCAGATAGATCATTGGCAGTAATCTTAATCTGCCAAGAATTTATTTCCAACTTTAGAACCTCATGTAAAATTATAGAAATAGTGTACGGCTCTTCACCAGTAGAACAACCGGCAGACCAGATATGCAACTTCTTTTGACCCTTGGCCCTTTGCTTGTCCAAAACTTCCTTAAGGACTATGTCCTGAAATACTTTTAGCTGGGGAGGATTACGATAGAAGCTGGTTTCATTCGTGGTTATAACCTCAAAAAGACGATTCAACTCCTGCTTGCGTCCGGGATCATATTTTAAAAAATAATAATATTCACCAAAACTCTTTAGGTTTAGTTCTTTTAATCGATTGATTAGTCTATTTTCTAATAGGTATTTTCGATTGTCGTTTATATAAATTCCACTTTGCTCGTAAATAAAATCGCGCAGTTGCAAAAATTCCTTATCAGTAATTTTTAAATCATTTCTTAAAGTAATTGTCTTGGAAAATAATGAAGCCATTTTACTATTCCTTTTCCATAGCTTCTTGGATCTTATCTAAAGCCATTTCTGCTGCGTTCAGAACTTCTTCATTGTCACTATCCAAAACATCGATTAAAGCTCGAAAAGCGGCTCGCCCTCCAATTTCGCCCAGGGCCTCAATGGCTTTAATCCTAACAAGTTCACTTGGACTTTGAAGCAAATTAATAATCTGGGGTAAAGCTTCCTTCACCTTTCTTAGTCCCAAGGCCTCCAGCGCCCTGACTTTTACCCAGTCATCCTCATCCTCTAAGGCCTCAAGTAAATAAGGTATACTTTCTTTATGCGAACATTTACCCATTAACTCCACTAAAGTCAGACGTACTTCTCTATTTTCGTCGTAGAGCTTGTCCGATATTATTTCCAAAATCCCATTTCGCTCCTCACACACACTGGCAATGGCTTCCAAGGCAATTTTGCGCACATCAGGATCCTCGTCCTCCAAAGCCTGCTTCAACTCTTCTAAACACTCCCTGGCCCCTAATTTACCAAAACCATACACAGCCATTAATCGGTACATTGGATCTGGACTAGAAAACATCTGTTTAAATTTTGCCAGCACCTTTTCTCCGCCAATGCCCAGAATCGCATCCAGAGCCGCTTCTTTAACATCATTCCACGGATGGTCTAAAAATTCGAACAATTTGTCCACGACCTGTTCATCTCGTAATTTTTGGCCTAAAAACTTCAAAGCACACTTAATCACGTCGCCGTCTGTATGCTTTTCAAGGACATGAACAAAAAAGTCCCGAGCATCATGGCCGGCAATACTCATAAGAACAAGGCTCAACTCCCTTTGTATATCCCTGTGCTTCTCCCAAAAAATATCCATGAGTAACCTGGCTGCCTCTTTACCTCCTATTCGGCCCAAAACCTTGATACAAGTTATGACCAGGGAATCATGGTCGGATTTAAGGCCTGAAACTAGTTCTTCATTTATTCCAATACCCTCCAAAGCAGAGATAATTTTCATCAACCTTTCGTGATCTTTATCAGGATCTAACTTGGCAGCCAGAGCCAAAATCTTTTTCGTTGCCCTTTTGTCGCCGACAAAACTCAAGCCTGAAATTGCAGCGTCCTGAATTTCCTCATCATCATCATCTAAAGCCACTAAGAGATACTCATTGAACTTTTCTCGTTCAGCCTCAGAAAGAAAGGTCAATGACTTACCACCCAAAATATTGACTAAAGCTTTTATTATTTTATTCCGCAAAGCAGTTGATGAGGAATCAAGCTTTTTTAAGAGCAGAGGAACTGATTTAATGTTGCCCATCTCGCCTAAAGCATCAACTATCATTGACCCGACTAGTTCCGAGCTCTTGTCCAAGGCTCCGATCAAAGCCTTAATAGAAGAATCGTCCCTAATCTTTAACAAAGCCTCAATAACGGCAAATTGTACCCACTCATCGTCTTCCTCCAGGGCCTGGTGTAAACATGGAGCAGCCTCTTTTATTTTCAAATTACCCAAACTTACAGCGGCCTGATAACGGACATTGATTTCTGGATCTCTTAATAAGGCCTCGCACAGTGGAAGCACAACCAGATGCGAGTTACTTGTACCCAGGATGTCTGCGGCAAAAATTCTGACATCCGGATCAGGATCATTAAGGAGATTAATCAAGCTCTCCAAATATTCATGTCCTATATGGCGTAATATATCCATGGCCAGGTTTCTGATAGAAGCACTATCGCTTCTAAGCAGAGGGATCAGGCCGTTAACTGCTCTTCTTCCTCCTATTTTGCGCAACGCCAGTTCGGCAGCTTCTTGCACACCAACGTTGTCACTTTGCAACAAAGTTATCAGTAAAGGTACAGCTTCTTGACAGTTTAAATCTCTGGCAGCAAAAGCCCCTTCTCTTTGTTCATCGTAACTTTTACTCCGCAATAAATCCAAAACCTTATCCTTAGTCATTTGCTGGGACATAACCAACTCCCACACGATACCCTTAACTTAGGGAATTTTGAATTATTTTAACTTACCATTTAACAATAAACTTAGCCAAAATTATTATTTTTTGTCTAGATATAGACCAATACAATTCCTAATAAACTAAAAAACTCTATAATCTCAACCAAATAACAACTCACTCATATAAAAATGATATTATTGTCTGCGGCATTTCCTCAACGTCAACAACAGCATCAGCCAAATTTCCTTCTACAATAGCTTTGGGCATACCATAGACTACACAAGAATCTTCACTCTGGGCAATCGCTTTGCCACCTTTCTTCTTCAGTTCCTTTATACCTAAAAAACCATCGTTACCCATGCCTGTCAAAATCACTCCCAGCCCCCTTTTTCCCACACCAGTGGCAACAGAGGATATGAGTACATCAGCCGAGGGTTTATACAACACATGACGAGGTTCAGAATCTACTAACACATCAATACGGCTCACCTTCTGATCTATTTTCATATGCTGACCACCTGGGGCAACAAAGACATGGCCGGGCTTAACCACATCCCCAGTCTCTGCCTCTTTAACCTTAAGCTTACAGGATTCATTCAAACGCTTGGCAAAGGGTCCGGTAAAAGCCTTAGGCATATGTTGAGCGATTAAAATACAGGCTGGAAAGTCCGCTGGAAGTTCTGATAATACCTTTTGAACCACCGGAGGCCCACCGGTAGACACTCCAATAGCTACTATATCTCTGATAAGACTTCCTTTTGGAGCAGCTATTTTTTTCTGTTTTTTGGTAGTGTCAGAAACCTTCTTCTTAACACGTCTGAAAATCTTAAGTTTATTTTTTCTCTTGGCTACAGATTTAACCTTGGCTCTTAATTCCTGCTCGATCTTGACGATTTCTAAACTGACCATGGATAATTGCTTAGGTATAAAATCAACCGCCCCATATTCCATAGCCTTCAAGGTCGCCTCTGCCCCTTCAGTAGTTAAAGAACTGACCATGATCACCGGCCGAGGCATTTCCATCATGATGTGCTTTAAGGCTGTTAACCCATCCATTTTGGGCATCTCAATATCCATGGTCACTACATCAGGATCGTATTTGCGTACCATTTCCAAACCTTCCTCCCCATCACGAGCAACAGCCACTACTTCAATCTGAGGATCCTTTTTTAGCATTGTACTTATGGCTTTCCGCATGAACGCAGAGTCATCAATGACCACAACTTTTATCATTCTTTAACTCCTACTCAACTTATGAATTGGTTATGAGCTATGCAAAACCCCTTTTAATCTCGAAATTAAAGCCCCGCTTTTTAGCCCGTCCATACCTGCCTCTCTGACTAATTTGAGCCATTTTTCAACTAGCTCCTCGTCCCATTGTCTGCCCGCGCCCTCTTCTAAAATTTTCTCTACCTTCGGCAAAGGTAAAGCTTTACGGTATGCTCGATCAGAAGTCATGGCTTCAAAAGAATCCACTACAGAAATAAGTCTGCCCAAAAAAGGCAGTTCATCTCCTTTGAG
The DNA here is from genome assembly GCF_982781345.1 of Desulfovulcanus sp. NCBI lineage: Bacteria > Pseudomonadati > Thermodesulfobacteriota > Desulfovibrionia > Desulfovibrionales > Desulfonauticaceae > Desulfovulcanus > Desulfovulcanus sp. Next base: position 6,290 of record NZ_CEYAEZ010000022.1, on the reverse strand, counting down.
TCCATCTGGATAGCCATTACCATCAATACGTTCATGATGATGATATACAAGAGGGAATATATCTTTTAGAGTCCACACCTGAGATAAAATTTCCCTACCAATTAGCGGATGCTCTTTCATGATAGCAAACTCTTCCTCTGTCAGACGCCCTGGTTTATTTAAAATATGGTCTGGTATACCTATCTTGCCAATATCATGAAGCACTCCTGCAGTATATAATTTTTCCAATTCAGAACTAGATAATCCCAACTTCGAGCCCAGTACCAAAGCATAGGAAGCTACATTTTCAGAATGTCCTTTGGTATAATAATCCTTTGCCTCCACTGCCTTGGCATAAGAACGGATTATATCCATATTCATATCACGCAACTTGGTATACATTTTCGCATTTTGAAAAGAATTCGCAGCATGTGAAGCAAAAATAGATAAAAGCTGAACATCCCTAGGAGTAAATAATTCTCTATCCTTCTCCCGAATCAAAGCTACCACCCCTACTTTCTGCATCTGACTCATCAACGGAACGATTATTAATGAATAGGGAAAATTATCAAAACCCTTTCCTTGAAAAGTATATCTGTCAATTAATTGTGAGCGACCGCCATCCAATACCTCTTGAGATTTTTGTTGGACAAAAGAAAATATTTTTGTATTAATACGAAAAATTTTTCCTCTAACTACAGATTTAACTAATTTCTTACTCTCATCAACTAGAAAAAGCACTACACTGTCAGGCCGAAAATTTTTTTGGATATGACTAACAAATTCATACACCAATGACTTTAAATCCAAATGACTATTCAAGGCATTACTAAGATTGAGCACACGCACAACACTGCTCAATCTTTTTCTCTCCAACCTCTGTCTTCTAGATTTAATGCTTTTATTTACCTTAACCAAAAGATGATTTATATTGAATGGTTTGGGCAAATAATCGGCTGCGCCCATTTTCATGCACTCAACAGCAGTCTCAATAGTTCCAAAGCCGGTCATAACCACAAAGTCTACATCTATTTTTTTCTCTTTAACCGCTTTAAGTAACTCCAACCCGTTCATTTTAGGCATTTTCAGGTCAGAAATAACAAGATCTATATCCTGCTCTTTGGATAAAATCTGTAGAGCATCTTGACCATCTTTTGCCTGCAAAACCTCATAACCTTCATCCTGTAAGACATCTTTACAGATATCCCTCAGGCTTTCTTCGTCATCAACAACCAAAACCTTAAAAATCTTCTTATTCATAGACGACTATATTTCTTAATATTTTGATTTGTTAACTAAACTGCAAACGTCAACTTGCTTTTTAAACCATCCTATTATAATATTATAAAAGTAACGGGATGTGGCTCAGTTTGGCTAGAGCGCAGCGTTCGGGACGCTGAGACCCGGGGTTCGAATCCCCGCATCCCGACCATTTTAGAGCCTAGATTTGGGGGTTAATAACTCCTAACCCCCAAATTCCAAATCCCGCTCCCCAAATCCTACCTTCTGCCAATACAAAAATAAGCAAATCCCTTTTCAGCCAAAAGCTCTGGTAAATACAAATTTCGTCCGTCAAAAATTATCGGTGCGGATAACTCTTTTTTAATTCTTAAAAAATCAGGGTTTCTAAACTGATTCCATTCAGTAACAACAGCCAAGGCATTGGCCCCTTTTAAGGCAGCATATTGCTCATCCACTATCTCCACTAGCTTATTGTCCTTGAGAATCTTTCTAGCGTTCTCACCAGCCACGGGGTCAAAGGCCCGGATACGCATTCCCCTGGAGGTCAACTCTTCAATAATCTCCAACGATGGAGCTTCCCGCATGTCATCCGTGTTGGCCTTAAAAGCTAACCCCCATAAGGCCAGAACCTTCCCTTCAACCCCACCTTGAGGATCAAAATAATCAATGATTTTCCTGGCCAACACCCTTTTCTGCCTTTTATTTACCTCATCAACTGCTTCTAATAGTTCTGGTTGGTACCCGCTTTCATTGGCCGTTTGGATCAATGCCTTGACATCCTTGGGAAAACACGAGCCACCATAACCAACACCTGGATAAATAAAATGATAGCCAATACGATGATCTGAGCCTATGCCTACGCGTACATCACGCACATCAGCGCCGACGCGCTCACAAATATTAGCTATTTCATTGATAAAAGAAATCTTTGTGGCCAGCATACAATTGGCTGCATATTTAGTCATTTCAGCACTTCGCACAGACATAACAATCAATTTATCTCTGGTACGCGCAAAAGGAGCATACAAAGCCTTTAGAAGCTCTGCAGTACGTATATTATCAGTCCCTACGATCACCCGGTCCGGCTTCATAAAATCATTTACAGCATCGCCTTCTTTTAAAAATTCCGGATTGGAAACAACATCAAACTCCAGATCCATATTTCTTCTGTCCAGTTCTTCCTGGATTATGGACCGTACCTTATCGGCAGTACCCACAGGCACTGTAGATTTGTCCACGACTATTTTATAATCTTCCATATATTGGCCTATATCTTTGGCCACCTGGAACACATAAGATAAGTCAGCACGGCCATCCTCTTTGGGTGGAGTGCCTACACAGATAAAAACAAAAAGAGAGTTTTGAAGCCCCTCTCTTATGTCTGTGGTAAAAAAAAGCCTGCCCTCTGCATGGTTTCTCTTGACCAGTTCCTCTAAACCTGGCTCATAGATATGCACTTGTCCGTTTTGTAGTCTTTCGACCACTTGCGGATTTATATCCACACAATAGACTTTATTCCCCATTTCGGCAAAACAGGCAGCAGAAACAAGTCCTACATATCCTGTGCCCACGATACATATATCCATGTAGCTTCCTCCTCCAAATAGTTGAAAATTAGCTCTCTTGAAACGAATACAATCGGTGACAGGAAAAGCTAACTCTTTTTACTATGTAACTGAGTTAATTTTTCTCAACTTAACCCGTACACTACAAAAAAATCATGCTCCAAGCGCTTTTTTGCAAGCAGCCAGAAATTAAAAACTTTAAAAGCTAAAATCATTTTTAGCAATCATTTTAGTATGTAACGAGCATGTTCTGGCTTTTTACCTGGCCAGTTTATCCGGTTAGTCAGACTAGAATTTAAAAAAAAATTAATATAATTAAGTACAAATAACAAGTACTCAGTTAACAAATGAAATCTGATAAAAAGGAGTGCCAGATGACCATTCTAATCAAAAACATCCTTCTCGATGAGAAACAGGTAGATATCTATATTCGACAGAACCGTTTTGAAAAAATTGGGACAAATTTGAATGAGCAGGCCGATGTGCTTATAGATGGACAAGATAAAGCCATCTTACCCTCGTTTATCAATAGCCATACCCATGCAGCTATGACTCTTCTAAGGGGGTATGCTGACGATTTGGAACTGCATACTTGGCTTACAAAATATATTTGGCCTTTTGAACAAAACCTCACCCAGGAAGATGTGTATTTGGGAACCAAATTGGCCTGTTTGGAGATGATTAAATCCGGAACCACTTTTTTCAGTGATATGTATTGGTATATGCCCGGAACTTTACAGGCTGTTGAGGATATGGGGTTACGCGCCGCCCTTTCTTCTGTTTTCATTGATTTTAATGACCCCAAAAAGGCAAAAAAATTCAGGAAACGAACCAGGGAATTTTTTGCTGAGCATACGGATACGGAAAGAATAATCTTCACTCTAGGTCCGCATGCCATCTATACTGTATCCAAAGAGTCGTTGATCTGGCTCAAAGAATTTGCCCAGGAAAAAAATCTCCTTATTCACATACACGTTGCTGAGACCAAAAAAGAGGTGGACGATTGTCTCAAGGAGCATGGTCTGACCCCAGTGCGCTATTTAGACAAAATTGGCTTTCTAGGCCCGAATATCATTTCCTGCCACAATATCTGGGTTGACGAGGAGGAAATGGATATTCTGGCAAAGCATGAGGTAAAAATCGTGCATAATCCGGTATCAAATATGAAGCTTTGTTCCGGCATTTTCCCTTACGCAAAGCTAAAAGAGCGTGGTTTATGTATCGGCCTGGGTACCGACGGTTGCGCGTCCAACAATAATCTGGACATGCTTGAAGAGATGAAGGTGGCCACACTTTTGGCCAAAATATCCTCCAATGATCCGACGAATTTTACAGCTAAAGAGGCCTTTGACTGCGCCACTATTAACGGAGCCAAAATCTTTGGCCTGGATATGGGAGAAATTGCTCCGGGCAAACTGGCTGACTGTATTCTGGTTGATTTAAATCACCCGCAACTTGTTCCCAACCATAATCTGATTTCGAACATGGTCTACGCTGCAAGTGGTGATTGTGTGCATACCACCATTTGCAATGGCCAAATTTTGATGCATGACAGGCAGGTGCCAGGAGAGAAAGAATTGATTGCGGAAGTCAAGGATAGAATCAGTAAAAAGTTAGGAAAATAGAAAGATATAGAAAGATGAGGTATTAAGAGACAAAATGAGCAAACCCTGATGGTAGGATATACTTCGCCAAGAGGCAAGCTACTAAAATTTACTTTTGCACGCGTATTCGTTAAGCCTCGGGGGCTTTTGACCTTGAGGTTAAACGACACTGCTAAGTTGAGGACAAAATTAAAATGCTTATTATTTACACTGGTCAAGGCAAAGGAAAAACATCTGCTGCTGTGGGACAGGCCATAAGAGCCTTGGGGCAAGGCCTTGTGGTCGTTTTTGGCCAGTTTCTTAAGCGAGAGGGCCAAGCCGGGGAACAGAAGGTGCTAAAAAACCTTTTGGGACCAAACTTTTGGGCTTCTGGTATAGGTTTCTTTCGCCAGGAAAATGAAAGAAAAAAACACCAAAAAAAGGTTCTGGAGCTTCTACTCTGGGCAGATGAAAAAATAGACTCTGGCATAGATATGCTCATTTTGGATGAGGCTATCTATGTTTTAAATATGAATCTACTGCAAAGACAAGAAATAGAGACACTTATCACCCATTGTAAAGAACATGAAGTGCATTTAGTTCTTACAGGCAGAGGGGCCCCTGAATGGTTAATTGAGCAGGCTGACCTGGTTTCAGAAATAAGGGAAGTTAAGCACCCGTATCGAACAGGAATCAAAGCCCAAAAGGGAATTGAATTTTGAGTTTGTTGTGTTTATCCTGCCTTGGGCGGGACAACAAAAGCTATCCCCACCGTCCCGCAATCTCATGCCCACAAAACTCGCACTTGCCTTCCTTTAAGTGCTGATCGGTTATTTCAAATCCCATTCTGCTGATAATTTTCTTACTACAGGCCGGACAGTAGGTATTTTCACCACTATGCCCGGGTACATTTCCGGTATAGACATAGTCCAGGCCTGTCTCCTTACCGATTGTATAAGCCCGCTCCAGGGTGGAGATAGGGGTTGGAGGTCTATCGGTCATTTTATAGGCTGGATAAAATTTGGAAATATGCCAGGGCGTGTCTTGACTAAGATTGTGGTAAATAAATGAGGCTATCTTCTTTAGTTCATCATCAGAATCATTGAGGCCAGGGATGATCAGGGTAGTTACTTCCAGCCACCAGCCCATTTTTTTTATCCTTTCCAAGTTTTTGAGCACTGGCTTTAGCTTGGCGCCGCAATAGTTCTGATAAAATTTTTCAGTAAAGGCCTTGAGATCAATGTTGACCGCATCAATATAGGGTTCAAGTTCTTCCAGACACTCGGGACTTTGAAAACCATTGCTGACTAGAATGTTTTTGATCCCTTCTTTCTGGGCCAGACGAGCAGTTTCCATAACCAGCTCAATAAAAATAGTCGGCTCAGAATAAGTATAGGAAATACTGGCAGCTCCATATTTTTGAGCCAGAAGAACAATTTCTTTGGCGGAAAGCACCTCACCCTGGACGGGTCTGTTTGGCTTGGGGCCTTGGGAGAGAGAATAGTTTTGACAAAAAGTGCAGGAAAAATTGCACCCCATGGTACCAATGGAAAAACTTTTAGTACCAGGATAAAAATGATACAGGGGCTTTTTTTCAATCGGGTCAAGGTTCATAGCAGCTACACGATCTTTGACCAAAGTCATTAGCTGGCCATTATCATTATAGCGTACCCCGCACTTCCCCCTTTCCCCAGGTTTAATCAGACAAAAATGACTGCATAAACGGCATTGAACGATATCTTCTTTATACGGTTTCCATAAAATGGCCTGTTGCATAAGCAACCTCCTGAAAATAGACATTGGTTAAAGATTTTAGTTTCAATAAAAAATTTTTGTCAATGGAGCCACAAAGTTTATGGCAAGATTACTCAACTTTCTGACATGATTAACATCCTCAAATTACTACACAATTGAAGAGTGC
>NZ_CEYAEZ010000021.1:0-39081 GCF_982781345.1 Desulfovulcanus sp. | reverse complement strand
TATGGACGCGTACAAGCACAGCAAGTAAAGGTCTAAAAATTTTAACTGTTCATAAATTATGTCTAAACCCATAAAAGTTTTAGTTATTGATGATTCTGCTTTGGTCAGACAAGTCATCTCTGAAGTTTTAAATAGCGACCCCGAAATCGAGGTTGTGGCGACAGCTCAAGATCCTTTGATTGCAGCACATAAGATGCGCAGGCAGGTCCCTGATGTGATCATTTTGGATGTGGAAATGCCTCGTATGGACGGCTTGACCTTTTTAAAAAAAATTATGTCTCAGCATCCTATTCCGGTGATAATCTGCTCTACTTTAACTGAACAAGGTGCTGAAGTTACCCTGAAGGCCATGGAATACGGGGCAGTGGAAATAATTCAAAAGCCTAAGCTAGGGACCAAGAAATTTTTACAAGAAGCAAAGATCATTCTCTGTGATGCTGTCAAGGCTGCTGCTAAAGTCAAACCTAAAAAGATTTGTCCTTCATCCTGGACCAAGGTTGAGGAGAAGAAGAGTGCTGATGTAGTTCTTCCTTTGACTAAATCCAAAATCACATTTGAGACTACGGACAGAGTGGTGGTTGTGGGGGCATCAACCGGTGGGACTGAGGCCATTCAACAATTTTTACAGTCCATGCCTCTTAACTGTCCGGGCATAGTCATTGTCCAGCACATGCCGGAAAAATTTACTACGGCCTTTGCTAAGAGACTGGATTCCATCTGTGCTATCACAGTCAAGGAGGCCCAGGATAGAGATACAGTCTTAAGAGGACATGCCCTGATAGCGCCAGGAAACAAACATATGCTTTTAAAGCGTAGCGGGGCTAAGTTCTATGTGCAGATTAAGGACGGGCCTCTGGTGTCCAGGCACAGGCCGTCAGTTGATGTTTTGTTTCGCTCCGCGGCAAGATATGCGGGCAGGAATGCAATAGGTGTAATTATGACAGGTATGGGAGATGACGGGGCCAAAGGAATGTTGGAAATGCATGAAGCCGGTGCCTATTGCATTGCCCAGGACAAGGATTCATGTGTTGTTTTTGGAATGCCCCAGGAAGCTATTAAGCTCGGAGGTGTGGACAAGGTTTTGCCTTTAAAAAGGATCCCTCAGGAAATTATGCGGGTAATTTCAACTAATTAGATTAGTTGAAATTACTTTAGTTTTTTCAGACTCTATTTGACGAAAATTTGAGAAGTTAATGGTTCAACTCCCTTTTATATCAAACTGTCATTACATTAGTGGAATCATACATGGTTTTATCTGCCTGATTATACATGAACATAATGTCCGTAATAATAATATCGTGAGTTTTTTATCCTTCCAACCTGCTCCTGAAACGTGAATAACCTCTTATTCCGTCACAACAATGCCACATCGGCCATAAAATTTTAATAAATTTTTTAATAATTGCAGTTAATAAAATCATTTCAACAATAGTTATCCCTAATTTATTTTTTATTTTTGTATTTAAGGAGATTATTGATGAGTCTGTAATGCATTGTTTTTGTTTCTTTTTAATTCAAAGTTAATTTTTATTGTTTCAGTAGATTGGAAGGTAGCTTGTTCAGGAAAGTTTAACTTGCAATATTCTTTTTCTTTTAGCAGAAATGAATTTATGAAGCTTGGTATATATAATGCTTGTATTTTTTTTGAAAAATGTGTATATATAGAATATGGGGACAGCTATGAATGAAATAAACTCCACAAAAAGAGTACAAGATTTTATTTTTAGGTGTAAAATTTTGCCTAAACTCGGCCAAGGTTTGGCCTCTTCCATTCAAGACAGGGAAAAAGATTTTCTCATGTTGGGAGAAAATCTTCAGCGTATAAATTCAAAAATTTTAGCTTTTAAAGAACAGGCCGAGGCGTTGGTCGGAGTTGCTGGAGGAGAAAAAACTAAAGGCATAGTTAAAGGACTGGAACAAGGGTTGGATAGACTGAAAAGAGGTTATGTTCAGACGAGTTACGATCGTGTTATTTCAGGTATGGCTAAAGAGCTTGAGCAGATAAAGGAACTTGGTGCTTATGTCCATAATTTTAAAAGGATTGTGCGCAGGCTACAGACTTTGGGGGTTTTTACTAGAATTGAAAGTGCCAGACTTGGTCAAGTGGGAATTGGCTTTGCAACATTAGCGGATGATGTTGAAGGACTAGCGCAGAAAATAGTAATCTATGGCCAGGAAATTTTACAAACAGCACAGTCACTGGGGAAAAAAGTTGATTTGGCTCAGGTACAAACTGTGGGGCTGAAAAACAGGCAAGATAAACTATTACGGAATGTATTTGTAAATTTAAATAAAAATTTAGAAGTACTAAAGAATTTACAGCAAAGTTGTGCGCAAATTGCCATGGAAGTGGAACAGGGAGCAAAAGAAATCGCAAATAAAATCAGCACGGTAGTCGCCTCTATGCAGTTTCACGATATTACCAGGCAACAACTGGAACATGTGCAGGAGGTTATTCTTGAAGTCTACTCTCTGCTTCAAGAAGTAGGTCAAGGGGATGATGAGCATAAGATGCTGGAGGTGGTGGCTTGGTTTAAAGAGGTAGGTGAATTACAACTTAGACAATTAAGATACGCTCGGGATAAATTTTATCAGGCTGTAGTGACTCTGTTAGGTAATTTAACAGGGATTCAAGCTGAAATAGCCAGGCTTCATAAGAGCCTGGCCAGCACTCATGGTTTTGAAAGAGAAGGAGGCGGAGTTAGTCTTTTGGAGGGAATAGGCCTGGGCATCAAAGATGTGGCCCAAGATATGCGTCTTGCAGTTCAGGAAAATGAACAGATTTCCGGAATGATGAATAGTGTTATTGAAAGTGTGAGTCAGATGAACGAATTTGTTGAATATATAGAAGAAGTGGGCTCGGAGATAGAACTCATCGCTTTAAATGCTAGTATCAAGGCTGCCCACACCGGAGATAAAGGAAGGGCTTTAGGGGTTCTGGCGGTGGCTACTCAAAAGCTGTCCATGGAGGCTAGAGAAAAGACAGATAATATTTCCAAGTTGTTGCAAGAGATAGTTAAAAACTCTCAACTATTAGCAAAAGATGTGGATGAAGAATTTGATCACGCCAAAGCTGATGAACTGATAGATTATTTGTCTCATCACATAAGCGAGCTTATTGGGTTGAACAAACAAGTTCAGGAAAACTTTTCCCATAATTCCCAGGTCTGTGAGGCTGTTCTAAATGAGATAAATAGAGTGGTTAATGAGATTGATTTCCATGAAAAGGTGGCAGCAGAGCTTGAAGGGTTGGAGCAAGAGTTAAGTCTTCTGGTCCGGGAAGCCGATGAGATTGTTCCGGCTGTTCATGGTGCGGGAAGCTCAGAAAGATTGAAAAAACTTTTATCCAGATACACCATGGAAAGTGAACGAATGATTCATAAATATAATATGCAGGCTGAAGAAGAACAAATTACTGTCGATGAAGATGAAAATGTTGAATTATTTAATGATGACTTTGATGAGAATGTCGAGTTGTTTTAACAGAGAGAGGTGAGCGGGATAAAAATTCCAAAAAATTCGTGAGGTTATCATGTGTGAATTTAAGATCATAGATGATGGAGATAGAGTTTATCTTAAGTTTAAAGGCGATTTGACCATAGAGCATGGAGAAAAGATTAAAGAGGGTTTAAATCAGGTTTTAACAAAGGGAAAAGATGTTGTTGTGGATTTAGATGACATGAGTAGGGTGGATCTGTGTTTTATTCAGGCGCTTTTAGCAGCACAAAAAAGCGCGTGGAATAGTCAACTGTCCTTTATGGTCAGCGAGAATGAAGCTTTAAAAAAGTATGCTCAGACTTTGGGTTGTATGTTGAAAAAGATGAGAGTTTTTTCTCCCGAGGTATTAAAGTTAGTAAAGAATAAAACAAACATTAAGGAGTTGTAGATGGCCAAGAAAATTATGACTGTTGATGATTCTGCCAGTGTGCGTCAGATGGTTTGCTTTACTTTAAAAGGAGCAGGCTATGAAGTACTTGAGGCAAAAGATGGTCAGGATGCCTTGGCTAAATTAACAGGCCCGCTAGACCTGATTATCACGGATTTAAATATGCCTAATATGGATGGGATTGAACTTATCCGCCAAGTCAGGTCCAAGCCCGGATTTAAATTTATTCCGATTATTATGCTCACCACTGAGTCTCAGACTGAGAAAAAGATGGAAGGTAAAAAGGCTGGCGCCACTGGCTGGATTGTGAAGCCATTTAAACCAGAGCAATTATTGGCTGTGGTTAAGAAAGTGTTGAAAGGATAGATAGGTTATTAACTCGAGTTTCTCAAAATTAATCTGTTTATTTTTAACCTATTGGCAATCAAGAACTTTTTGCCAAAAGAGGTAAATCATGTCTTTTCAGGATCAGGGTCGACAGGCCTTTCGGGAAGAGGCCTTAGAGCTTTTAGAAGAATTGGAGTCTTCCCTTTTGGAACTCGAAGAAGACCCGGATAACGAGGAGTTAATTAACAGGGTCTTTCGGGCCATGCATACTATCAAGGGCTCTGGGGCCATGTTTGGCTTTGACGACATCTCTAAATTTACTCACGAGTTGGAAACTGTTTTTGATCAGGTCAGGGAAGGTAAAATCGAGGTCAACAAAGAACTTTTAAACCTGACCCTTAAGGCCAGAGATTTGATTTTGGCTATGCTCGAAGGCCGTGATGCGGAAAATGATCTCCGGACTGAAGAAATAATTGCTGGTCTGCGCGAGATTGTACCTTGTGAAGCAAAAACAGAGGACTGTGATAAAAGAGAGTTGGAGAAGGCAAGGGCGGCAGGAGAAATTTTGTCTTATAGAATCAAGTTTAAGCCACACAGGGAAATTTTTTTAACCGGAGTTGATCCTGCGTCCTTGATTGAAGAGCTGTGTGCTTTGGGTCGTTGTAGAGTTATTATGCATACCGGGGATATTCCTGAATTGGATGATTTTAACCCGGAATTATGTTATGTGTGGTGGGATATAATTTTGACTACGGACCAGGGGTTGGACGCTATCAAGGATGTATTTATCTTTGTAGAAGATGATTGTGAGCTAATAATTGAACAAATTGATGTTCAGGATGTCGAAGGAGCGGGATATAAAAAAATAGGTCAAATTCTGGTGGAACGAGGAGATATTAGCCCTGAAGTGGTGGAAAAATTTTTGGAACTGCAGAAGCCTCTTGGTCAGCTTTTGGTGGAAGCCGGTCTTTTATCGCCACAAAAGGTGGAAGCTGCCTTGGCGGAGCAGGAAGAGATTCGTCAGGCTCAGATTCTGAGGAAAAAAAGCAAGTCATCCATTGTTTCCAGCATTCGCGTGCCAGCTAAGAAGTTAGATCATCTGGTAGATTTGGTGGGGGAATTGGTCATTGTCCAGGCCAGGCTCAGCCAGCTGGTTAGTTCCATGGAAGATCCACAATTAACAGCCTTGGCCGAGGAATTGGAGAGGTTAAGTGATGAGCTGCGGGATAGCACGTTAGAGATAAGAATGTTACCTATAGGGACTATTTTTAGTAAGTTTAGGCGTTTGGTCCGCGATCTCTCGCAGGAACTGGGTAAGGAAATTGAATTGGTCACAAAAGGAGCGGAAACAGAGCTGGATAAGACGCTAATTGAACGATTGAATGATCCGTTGGTCCATTTGCTCAGAAATAGTATTGACCATGGTATTGAGACGCCCGATGTGCGAAGGGCCAAGGGCAAACCTCCCCAGGGAACTGTGATCTTGGCTGCAGAACACTCAGGCGGTGAGGTGATTATCCGTATCATTGATGATGGGACAGGGATAGACAAGGAAAAGGTCAAAGCCAGGGCTGTCCAACAAGGAATAATTTCTGCTGATGCAGTATTGGACGATCAGGAGATTTATAGTTTGATTTTTGCACCTGGTTTTTCCACTGCCTCTCAAGTGACTAATCTGTCTGGTCGCGGAGTGGGGATGGACGTAGTAAAACGTAACATCGAGTCCTTGCGTGGGCGTATTCAGGTGGAGAGTGAATGGGGTAAAGGTACAACTATAACTTTGCGTCTCCCCCTGACTCTGGCCATAATTGATGGGTTGCAGGTCCAGATAGGCGAAGACTTTTTTGTTTTACCCCTTTCTGTTGTGGAGGAGTGTGTAGAACTAAAACGTCAACATGCAGTAACGCGAAAGCAAGATAGAATCATCAATTTAAGAGGAGAGATTGTTCCTTACATAGTTTTGCGGGATTGTTTTGATATACAAGGAAGACCGCCAGATATTGAACAGGTGGTCATTACTCGTGTTCAGGGAAGCCGCTTAGGTCTTGTAGTGGACAATGTAATTGGTGAGCATCAGACCGTAATCAAAAGTCTGGGGAGAATATATCGCGATGTACCTGGTATTTCCGGAGCTACAATCAAAGGCGACGGCAACATTGCCCTGATTTTAGATGTGTCGGATTTGATGTACTTGGAAACAAGTGTAGAAAGGACAACACATTAAAACTTATTTTTTTATTTATACTTGAGCCTTTTGGGCAATGATATTTTAGAAGATGTTTTATCGACAGATGATGACGGTGCCACCAATTTAGAATGTTTACTTTTAAGCAGATGTCCGATGATGAGTTTGAGCGGCTCAGAAGGTTTATTTATGAACGTCTGGGTATAAGTATACCTCGCTCCAAAAAGCCTATGCTACAAGCTAGGTTGCAGAAGAGGCTGAGGTATTTGAATCTTAATTCTTTTAAGGAATATTGTGATTATCTTTTTAAGTTAGAAGGTATTGAAGCTGAATTCCCTGAACTAGTGGATGCGGTGACAACCAATACCACGGAGTTCTTTCGCGAGTCCAACCATTTTGATTTTTTGATCAATTCCATCTTGCCCCAGTGGTTTAAGACTTACGGTTGTGAGCGAACTTTGCTTTTGTGGAGTGCTGGGTGCTCCACCGGTGAGGAACCTTACAGTTTGGCTATGGTCTTGCAAGATTTTGCTGAAAAAAATCCTGGATTTAATTTTTTTGTTCTGGCTACGGATATAAATACCAAGGTTTTGCAAAAGGCCGTTAAGGCTATTTATCCGGAAGAAAGTGCTTTGAAAATTCCATGGTCTTTAAAGAAGAAGTATCTTTTGAGAAGTAAGGATAGAAGCAAAAAAATGGTCCGCATTGCACCGGAGATCAGGGCCAAAGTCAGGTTCCGGCGGTTAAATTTTATGCGGGAATTTAAGCTCAGTGAGCCAGTGGATATTATTTTCTGCCGTAATGTATTTATTTATTTTGATCGCATCACTCAAAAAAGAGTTATCTTGCGTTTTTGTACTAACCTTATGCGTGGTGGTTATCTTTTTTTGGGACACTCTGAAAGTTTGGCCGGAATGCGATTGCCGTTGAAGCAGGTAGTCCCTAGTGTGTATCAGAAGATAGGCTAAGTATTAAACTTAAAAAAATTATAGGTGCAATGATGGTCGTAAGTCTTTCGGGAAAGTATTAAAAGACCAAATTTGGTTTTGTGTCTGGTTTAGATAATAATTTTTTATCATTTTCAACTCGAAAGGAGGAAGAAATGAAGAATATCAAGCTGGGGGTAAAATTGATTGGTGGGTTTACTTTAACGACCTTCATTGCTCTGGGAGTGGGCTTGGTGGGGCTTTATGTGGCTAAAAATCTCGAGAACCATATCCAGGAGGTGGGCAAGGTTAGTTTGCCCGCTGTGCGGTCGATATTGCAAATCAAAACAGAGACCACAGTTATAATGCAATCTTTGCGAACTTTGATTTCTCCTGATTTAACTAATGAAGAGCGAAATGAGGAATATGAAAATATAAGCAAGGCAAGAGAAAGATACCGAAAGGCATGGGCAATATATGATGAATTGCCTAAAACTTCTGAAGAGGAGGAGTTGTGGAAACGACTTGAAAAAGAAATAGAAGAATGGGTAAAAATTAATAATAGGGTCATTGAATTGTCCAAAAAGCTACAGGAAATGGACGTGTTGAATCCATACAAATTGAAAGAAGATTTACAGCGTTTCCGCGGTGATCATTATAAGCTTTTGGTGCAGTTGAACGAGCTTATTCATTTTGGTCATGAGTTTGAGGGGGGAGAAGACCCAACTAAATGTAATTTTGGGCAGTGGATACATGGTTTAAACACAAAAAACGAGCATATTAAAAAGATTATCCAGCTGATCAACCCTGTTCACAACAAGTTTCATCAGAACGTGGTCCGGGTAAAGTCGTTGGTGGCTCAGGGCAATATTGAAGCTGCGCAGGCCATTTTAGCAGAGATTCTCTACCCGGCTGCAAAGAAAACTTTAGAATACCTTCGAGAATTAAGGGTAGAGGCTCAAAAGTCAATGGATTTTCACGACCAGATGGACGATTTGGTGATGGTGGAGTCTAAGGCACAAAGGAAAGAGGTTTTTAGCTTGATAGATAAACTTGTGGATCTTAATATTCAAGAAAGTGACCAGGCCGTTAAAATATCTGAAGTTGATAGTAAAAACGGTATGACCATAATTATTATAGGTGTAGCTGTAGGTGTAATTATTGCTTTGCTTTTGGGTGTAATTTTGACCAAGGCAATAACCGGTCCAATTTTTAAAGGAGTCAGGTTTGCCCAAGCCATGGCAGAAGGTGATTTTTCTCAGAAATTGGATATTGATCAGAAAGACGAAATAGGTATTTTGGCCAGGGCCTTAAATGATATGGTGGAAAAATTGCGTTCAGTGGTGGCGCAAGTTCAGTCTGCCAGTGAGAACGTGGCCTCGGGTAGTGAGGAATTAAGTACTTCTTCCGAGCAGCTTTCTCAGGGAGCCACAGAACAGGCAGCCTCCTTGGAAGAGATCTCGACGAGCATGGAAGAAATGGCAGCAAATATCCGCCAGAATGCTGAAAACGCGCAACAAACAGAAAAAATTGCCATTAAAACTGCCCAGGATGCCCAAGCAGGCGGGGCTGCAGTGCAGGAGACAGTGGCGGCCATGAAGGAGATTGCTGAGAAGATTTCTATTATTGAAGAAATTGCCCGGCAGACAAACCTGTTGGCTTTAAATGCTGCCATTGAAGCGGCCAGGGCTGGAGAGCACGGTAAAGGTTTTGCAGTAGTGGCTGCAGAAGTACGTAAGCTGGCGGAACGAAGCGGGGCTGCAGCAGCAGAGATCAGTGAACTGTCTTCCTCAAGTGTTGACGTGGCTGAAAAGGCCGGGGAAATGCTTCAAAAGATTGTTCCCGATATTCAAAAGACAGCAGAGTTGGTTCAGGAGATCACCGCGGCTAGCAATGAACAAAATACAGGCGCTGAGCAAATCAACAAGGCTATCCAGCAGTTAGATCAGGTGGTACAACAAAATGCCTCCGCTGCCGAAGAAATGGCCTCTACCTCACAAGAAATGGCTTCCCAGGCCCAGCAGTTGCAGACTACCATGTCTTTCTTCCATATTGATATGGATAGCACAATCAATAAAAAACGACCGGTACAACAAACAACTTCTACTTCAAAACAGATAGGTGCAAGACAATCAGCCTCGTTCACCAAGTCAAACTTAGCTCCTGAAGGGATAGAACTGCAATTGGACGGTGACGAAGATGATAAAGAGTTTGAGAGGTTCTAAGTGTTTTCGAGAGAAATGGATTATGAGTAAAGAGGTAAGATTCTAGTTAAGTAAATAGGATAAAAAATGAGGTTATAAATATGGTCGAAGACAAGAAGGGCATAGCTATAAATCAATACCTGACCTTTTTTTTGGATGAAGACCTTTTTGCTTTGGACATTGCTTCTGTGCGTGAGGTTTTGGATTGTACAAATATTACTCGCATTCCCAAGACACCGGAATTCATGCGCGGAGTGATTAATTTACGAGGCAAAGCCGTCCCTGTCGTGGATTTGCGTTTGAAATTCGGTATGGGCGAGACTGAGCGAACCGTGAATACTTGTATCATAATTGTGGAAGTCGAAATTGATGGAGAGAAAACCATTATGGGTGCCTTAGCAGACTCTGTGCAAGAGGTTTTTGAGCTGGATCCGGAAACTATTGAAGCTCCACCAAAACTGGGAACTAAAATTCGCAGTGATTTTATCAAGGGTATGGGTAAATATAATGATAAATTTATAATAATTTTAGATGTTAACAAAGTGTTTTCAGTTGAAGAGTTGTCTCTGGTCCAGGAAGTTCAAGGGGAAGACAAAGAGCAGATTGTTCAATGTGAAGAAAGTGAAGTATAGGTGCAAAAGCGGGGCACCACCCCCGCTTTTTTTGTATGTGGTTATTATCTTAATTTTAAAATTTAGTTTTCAAATTCGGTAACACAAAATATTTTTTTAATATTTAGTTTCTAGGGCATAGCGTTTTCTTTTCCTGAATATAGCTAGTATATTCTTAGGAAAACTCTAATTCTGTCTTGACTAAGAAATTATCTGCAAAATTTCAGTCAGAAGAAAAAGTTGGAAATCAGGTAGTAATTTTATCCTATCTGTAAATAGCTTGGTGTATAGATAGAGTTTTTATCGGATAAGGTAAAGGGGATTGCTTAATGAATGTTATAGAAGCTCTTAATATTATAAGAGATTTTACACCAATAAGTTCATTTAGTCCAAGCGTTACTCATGAACTTATTTTAAAAGAACCATTTGAGAATCTTTTCCAAAAGTTGAATATAGATTCCTTGGCATTTACTTTTAAAACAAAAAATCAAATAGAAATGTTGTTTGTTTTGCCACGCAATGAAATAGATGATAAATCAGATAATATAGAAATGAAGAAAAAAATAATTTTGGAGCATATAAAATTTATAGGATTTGATATTTGTGAAGAAAATAAAAAGTTGACTGAGGAAATAATAAATCTAGAAATAGATAAAAATAATAGAAACAAGACAGGAATTATCACTATACCATATGCGTTGCCGAATATGGAAACTGAGTTTTTTCTTTCTGTTTTTGTAGACAATTCTGGGGTTGATGAAGTAAGTTTAGTTATTCTGTCAAATATTGGTTTACAATTAGGTTTTATGTTTTTGGTGAGATCCACTGGTAAAAAACTGGCCGCTGTAAGTGAGAGAGATACTCTTACTGGATTTTATACTAGAGAAACATTGTTTAAATTGATAGAGTTTGAAATCAAAAAGGCCAAAATTGCGAATCAGCCCATGACTATTGCTCTTTTAAATATTGATAATATTCAACTTATAAATGCCAAATATGGTGTAATAGTAGGAGATAACGTAATAAAAGCTGTCGGTAATATGATTAAGAGACATTTAAGAGAAGCTGATATTGCTGGTAGATTTGCCGGCGATGAGTTTTTGATATTAAGTCCTCTTACAAACATTGAAGAAGCTTATGATTTTTATGAACAATTTAGAAAAAAGGTGGAGAAAGCTAATATATTAAATGATAAGAAAATTAGGATAACCGTAAGTATGGGTTTAATAGAGGTACCAAAGACAATAGATAGTTTGGGAGATGTTGAGTCAGCTTTACGTGTTGCCGTAAAAAAAGCAAAAGGGCGGGGAAAAAATAATGTTCAGGTACTAAAATCTAAAGATGAAATCAAAAAATTTCACAAAAAAATTGTTAGTGGGTTTGAGTTTATAAAGTCGAAAATTTTAAACAAAGAAGTTTATCCTTTTTTTCAACCAATACATAATCTAAAAAGTGGAAACATTTTGGGATATGAAGCTTTGGCAAGAGTTAAAGTAGATAATGAATATAAATCCATATATGCTTACTTTGAAGTTTTGGATGAACTTGGCCTATGGGGTGAATTAGATAAAATAATAATAGATAAAGTCTTTCGCTTAAAGAAAGAGACAACGATTTTTAATGGAAAACGCATTTTTATAAATCTTTCCGGCAGATTTTTACTTTTTGGTGAAAATAGAAAATGGTTTTTAAATATAGAAGAAGAGTATCATATAAATCCAAAGGATGTTGTTTTAGAAATAACCGAAAGAGAATATATAAATGATATTTTTACGATAGCTACTTTTTTAAACCAATTAAAAGAAAAGGGTTATAATATTGCAATTGATGACTTTGGTAGTGGTTATTCTTCTTATGAATACATAAAATTGCTAAATCCACATATAATAAAAATAGACGGTTCTTTAATTAAAGATTGTGTAAATCAACGTATAGATTTAAAAATCATTTCTAATATAACGTCGCTTTGTAAAGAACTGGGAATTTCTGTTGTTGCCGAGTGGATAGAAAACAAGGCTATACTTGAGAAGTTAAAAGAGGTGGATATTGACTATGGTCAAGGATTTTATTTGTCACGTCCAAAGAATTTATTTGGAGATTAGATATGGAATTAGAGATAGAGAAATTAAATCTCATATTTGATGAGATGGGAAAAATGGTTGGGACGATTTCAACATTTACACTTTTTCAGAAAGCTCGTGAAGTAGAGGTTAAGAATGAAAACAGCTTTGCTTCTTCTATGACAATAAGTGAGAGAGGACTTTTATTTTTAGGAGAACAGAGTTTTTCTTTGGAAGAGATAGAAGGGTTTAAAGAAACGTTATTCGAAAAGATAAAGCTAGCCATAGGCGTTCCTTTTGCTGAAAAGATTGAAAGATGTCAGGAGAAGACAAAATGATTTTAGATATACCGTATCTTCAAGACAAGATATTAAACCAACAAGTAATAGAAAACTCTCTTGTAGTTATAAAAGGTGAACCGGGAACAGGGAAAACTACTTTTTGTTTTCAATGGATGTTTAATCTTGCCAGGATTAGACGAAAATCCCTTTACATAGGGACGGTTTCTGAGCCGTCATTAAAGCTTATATTCGATATGTCAAATTTTATGTTTTTTGATAAAAGGTTGTTGGATTGTATCAATGTTGTTTCATTGGAAAAAAATATTTTTTCAGATAGTAATAAATCGAATTTACTTAATACCATAGAAGAATTTGTGCGTGAATATGATCCGGATATAATATTTATAGATAGTTTTAAGGCGTTGGAAGATATATTAAAACAGGATGATCTTGTGAGGAAGATAGTCTATACTTTATCTATCAAATCTTATCTTGAAAATAAAACTGTTGTGTTGGTAGGAGAGTATGCACATAATCGTTCTTCAGTATTTTCTATAGCAGATATAATTTTTAATATGGAAAAAACTAGTGTTTCAAATACAGAAAGACGATATTTTAGTATAGATAAATTTAGGGGTAGTGATTTTTACCAAGGTAAACATCCTTTTGTCATAACAGAAGAAGGAATAAAGGTTTTTCCAAGGATAAAATCTTCCCCCTATAATAAAGAAATATCAATAAGAGATAGGTTAAAAGTAGGGATACCTACTCTGGATAAGTTGCTTGGTGGTGGCTTAATAAAAGGAACAATAGCACTTATAAAGGGAGAACCGGGAACAGGAAAAACAACTTTTTGTTTTAAATTTTTAACTGAAGGGGCAAAAAAGGGTAAAAGAGGGCTGCATATATCGTTTCAGGAGTCATCGCCTTTAATAATTGAGTTCATGGAAAATCTAGGAATGAATGTAAGAGAATATATCGATAAGAATCTTCTTGATATTAAATTTATAAGTCCTGTTGAAGTAGATCCGGATATCGTTTCCTTTGAAATAATAAAGTTGGTTAAGGAAGGAAACTATAGCAGGGTAACTATTGATTCTATATTCGATCTTGTTTCAAGAGTAATAGATCCTTTAAGGATGAAGGATCTTGTATATTCTCTGGTTCATGAATTCAGAAGACTAGGTATAACTTCTATTTTCACTAAAGAGATTGTTCCGGGACATGTTGAAGATTATGGTATATCTTATATAGCAGACACCTATATTCAGATGCAATACTTAGCATCTGATGCAGAGATAAAAAGAGTGATTGGTGTAATCAAATCAAAGGGGAGTGATATAGACAACCACTTTTATGAATTTAAGATAGAGAAAGGTGGCATAAATATACTTCATCCTATAAATTCGGATATTAATTGGTCTATTTTTTAAATAAAATGATAGTAAAAAATCTAAACACAAGGTTTTTCAAAGTGCACCCGCTAGATATTTCAGTCCAAAAAGTTTTCTCTTTCCCGTCATTTACGAGTCCCGCTTTAGGCTGGTCTTTTTGGCGGTAAAGGATCTCTATCGTAGCGAACGAGATTCTTCGCTTCTCTCGGAATGACATAATCAGAATATTTAGCGGGTGCACTCGTTTTTCAATATCTTGAAGGGATAAAACCATACCCTGGAGGCATCCTTTCATTATTGTTTGGTTAAGCTTATCCAAACTCGTATATGTTCCTTAAGATTAGCCGTACAAAAATTTCATGTCTCCTTCTATTCTATTTATCTGATGTTGGCCAATATGCCAATAATTGGCCCTGCGAAGAAAATATCTCAGCGGATACTCAAAATACACCTTTTTTAGATTAAACTTTTCTGCTCCAAAGTTGCTTGGGTGGGTAGAAATTAGGCGACTGGAATTTCAGTTAATACAGTAACTAAATTCCAGATAAGTAAAAACAAGGTTTATTATTAGATTTTGTTTTTTGGCAGACCGTTCATACCTTGTCCTGATTGAAGAAGTAGCCTATAAGCAAACTTGCTTTTGATATTAATCCGGTTCAGGGCAATTTTTACCATAAAGGTGAAAAGAGAATAAATTATAATCATTAACGAGTCATGAATCACGAATCATTGGAGGAAGGTTGGATGACCAAAAATGAGAAACCAAGGCCATCAAATTTTATTCGGGATATAATTGAAGAAGATTTAAAGACCGGAAAGCATAAGACTGTCATTACCCGTTTTCCGCCAGAACCCAACGGCTATCTGCATATTGGCCATGCTAAGTCTATTTGTCTTAATTTTGGCGTGGCCAGGGATTATGGAGGTCGATGTCATCTGCGTTTTGATGATACCAACCCAAAGAAAGAAGATCCTGAATATGTACGGTCGATCATGGAGGATGTCCGCTGGTTGGGTTTTGACTGGGGCGAGCATCTCTACTTTGCCTCGGATTATTTTGATAAAATGTATGCGTATGCAGTTGAGCTCATTAAAATGGGTAAGGCCTTTGTTTGTCACCTGAGTCCTGAAGAAATGCGCCGTTATCGAGGTACTTTAACCGAGCCAGGAAAAGAGAGTCCATATCGAAATCGCAGTGTTGAGGAAAATCTGGACCTTTTTGAGAGGATGAAAAACGGGGAATTTGCTGAAGGCGAATGCGTACTACGCGCCAAGATTGATATGGCCTCGCCAAATATCAATATGCGCGATCCGGTAATCTATCGTATTGTTAAGGCTAGTCATCATCGCACTGGTGATAAATGGTGCATTTATCCCACGTATGATTTTGCCCATTGCCTGTCAGATTCTATAGAGGGTATTACTCACTCCTTGTGTACTCTGGAATTTGAAGATCACCGGCCACTTTATGATTGGTTTCTAGACGAATTAAAGGTTGAGTGCCATCCCCAGCAGATCGAATTTGCCCGTCTGAATTTAAACTATACGGTTTTGAGCAAGCGTAAGCTCTCTCAACTGGTTGATGAGGGGCATGTTCAGGGCTGGGATGATCCAAGAATGCCCACTATTTCCGGTATGCGCCGCAGGGGCTATACTCCCGAGTCCATCCGGGACTTTTGTGACCGAATTGGTGTGGCCAAAAGTGATAATATCGTGGACATGGCCCTTTTGGAGCATTGTATACGCGATGATTTAAACAAAAAAGCCCCAAGATTTATGGCTGTGTTAAACCCTCTAAAGGTCGTTATTACCAATTATCCGGAAGATGTTGTGGAAGAACTAACAGCGATCAATAATCCGGAAGATGAATCCATGGGGACCCGCAAGGTGCCCTTTTCCAGGGTAATTTATATAGAACGCGACGATTTTCGAGAAGACCCTCCCAGAAAGTTTTTTCGTCTGGCTCCTGGAAGAGAAGTGCGGTTAAGGTATGCTTATTACATTACCTGCCAGGAGGTAGTCAAAAATGAGCAGGGCGAGATTGTTGAGTTAAGATGTACTTATGATCCGGCTACCAAAGGAGGTTACTCGCCTGATGGCCGGAAGGTCAAAGGCACCATCCATTGGGTCAGTGCTGAACACGCTGTTAAGGCGGAAGTACGTCTTTATGATCGCTTGTTTATTAAACCTAACCCTGCTGAAGATGAGAAAAAGGGGATTAGTTTTAAGGAATATATCAATCCTGATTCCTTAAAGATACTTAAAAACTGTTTATTGGAGCCAAATCTTGCCCAGTGTAAACCGGGTGATAGGGTGCAGTTTGAGAGGTTGGGATATTTTTGTGTTGATCCGGACTCGCAAGAGAATCATCTCATATTTAACCGCACCGTGACTTTGCGAGATTCCTGGGCCAAGATTGAGAAAAGGCTAGCAGGGAAACGGTAAAGCGGTCGAAGCGGGGGAAGATAGTATAGAGAAAAAGCTTATAAAGCCAAAGTCTGTGGCCGACCCTTTATATCAACTCAATTTCCATGGTTTATTTCGGTCTTGGTTTCTTTCATGCTGGTACAAAAACTTGGACCCATCTAAAATTTGCTTGCGGACAGAGCATAAAGGGATACTTTGGGTAAACAAATATTCTTTTTATTATCGATAGTTATGGTCAGTATCGCAAAATATTTAGCCCATTCATCCCGATGCTCTGTTTTTCCGCTAGCTTCTCTAAGATGGGTTACCCAAGCCGCTTGTAATGCATTTCAGAAACCAAGACTTTCAATCAGTGGCTGGCCACAGGCTCTATAGAGTTTATTGATGTTGTTAAGATATTAGAGGTTATCAATGCAGCCAAAATGTATTCTGACTATTGCTGGCTCTGATTCTGGCGGTGGCGCAGGAATTCAGGCCGATTTAAAGACCATTACTGTCCTGGGTGGCTATGGTTTATCAGTTATTACTGCCTTGACTGCTCAAAATACAAAAGGAGTTGAGGGAATATCTGCAACTGAATCCGGATTTGTGTCAAAGCAATTGCAAACAGTACTTTCTGATTTTCCTGTGGCCGCAGCTAAGACAGGGATGCTTTTTTCTTGTCAAGTTATTGAAGAAGTTAGTCAGGGTTTAAAAGATAAAAACTTTCCTTTGGTAGTAGACCCGGTGTGTGTAAGTGGGTCGGGGCAGAGTCTTTTAGAGCAAAAAGCAGTCGGGTTATTGAAGGAAAAGATTTTGCCCCTGGCTGATTTGCTTACCCCGAACAGGTTTGAGGCAGAGATTTTATCGGGAGTCGCTTCTATTGAGGGGGAAGAGGAGCTGTTTTTGGCTTTAGAAAGATTGCTTGCCTTAGGCCCTGGAGCTGTACTTTTAAAAGGAGGGCATTTTGAGGGGCAGGATATGGTTGACTGGCTAGGCATAAAAGGCAAGGATCCTATGCCTATCAAGCGTCCCAGAATTTTTACCAAAAATACTCATGGCACTGGGTGTACCTTGTCTGCAGCTATCGCCACGTTTTTAGGGCAAGGACTTGAACTTTTCCCGGCAGTGGAAAAGGCGCGTGATTATTTACAACTTACGCTAAATGCTGGTTTTGATCTGGGGGCAGGAACTGGGCCGGTTAACCATCTGGCACCACTTATAAAGCTTAAGCTTAAGAAGCGGGTGACTAAAGAACTTCTAGGTGTGAGACGAGAGATTTTAAAACGGGAAAATTTTCATCTTCTTATTCCTGAAGTGCGTATGAATATTGCTCTAGCGCTGCCCTGGCCGGAAAATATAGATGATGTGGCTGCTTTTGAAGGACGTATCTCCAACACATCCGACGGACAGGTGATTGTGGGCTGGCCGGCATTTGGGGCGTCCAGCCACATGGCTAAAGTTGTTCTGGCCGCCAATAGGGTTAATCCTAGGGTCCATTGTGCAGTAAATATCAGATATACGCAGCAGATAGTTGAGGCAGTAGAGAAGGCTGGCTTTACTTTAGCATGGTTTGACCGTCGGGATGAGCCCAAGGACTTAAAGGAAAAAGAGGGTTCTACCCTGGAGTGGGGCACGTATGCGGCGTTATCTAACCATCCTCATCCGGAGCAGGTTGTAGCCATCGCAGATAAGGGCGAGGTAGGTAAAGAGCCCATGATCAGGATAGTGGGTGAAGATACACAGGATATTGTTCATAAGTTGGATAAGATACTTCTAAGGCTGAAAGCTTAAAAAAAACAGACAGTTAACAGGGAAAACCATGGCCTCAAAGTATGATAAACTAAAGAAAATTTTTGACCAGTGTGAGTGGGCAGAGAAGTATTTTGAAACTCTTCCCGAGAACAGAGATGAAGTGCGTTATGAATGGGCGGAAGAGGATGCCGATTATGCCCGTCCGTTTTTTACTACCGGAATTTTGAAAGAAAAGACTTCTGCGGTGAAAAGAAGCCTTTATCTTGGTCAGGATGAAAATGGGGCCTGGAAGTTATGTGTATGCGAAGTTACCTGCGATGACTTTGATCCCAGGGAGGTTGCCAGGGGGCTCGTTCACATGCTGGATGTTTCCAAAGTCGTTGAGGCAAATAAAAAGAAAGGGCTGCACTGATTGTAGCCCTTTCTTGCCCTTTTAGTCCCCCAATTCTTTGCTTCTCTTACAGGCTGCCTCTACAGCTTCGATGATAGCCGCCTTAACTGTCTTTTGATCCAGTTTGTTTAACCCAGCAATAGTGGTCCCGCCTGGAGAGGTGACCATTTCTTTTAATTCAGCCAAATGCCGGTCACTGTTTTGGACCATGTGTATCGAGCCTTCAAACAGTGCATAGACCATTTTTCTGGCCACATCTCGAGGCAGGCCAAAGGTAAGACCTGCATCTATAAAACTGTCCAAAAGATAAAAAACATAGGCTGGCCCGGAACCAACCAGCGCGGTGAAGATATCGAAGTATTCTTCTTTAAGGATATGTACCTCTCCTAAAGTGGCAAATAAAGAGGTGATAAAGTTTTGATCGATGTTTTGGGTCAGGTCATGATCAAAGCATAAGGCAAAAACTCCCTTGCCCACAAGGGCTGGAGTATTGGGCATAACCCGTACCACAGGGCATATATTATTGCTCCACTTGATCAGCTTTTTTAGTTTTATCCCCGCAGCAATAGAGATAAGGCATTTTTTTTCATTTAGATGGTCTTTGATCTCCCGAACAACATTTTTTAATACCTGCGGTTTTACTGCCAGAACGATGTAATCGGAATGTTCGATCAAATCGGTTATGCTTTGCCAGGAGATAAATTTAATATTTTGAGCAAGGTTGTTTATTTTCTCCTGGTCTAGATCAAAGGCGTGAATTTCCAGGTCTTTTCGGGGGGCAAGGCCCCTTATAAGGGCCCCGCCCATATTACCCGCACCAATAAAGCCTATTTTTTTTAGCATTAGCCAACTATCTCCAACTGGTTAAAGAAGTAGGCAATCTCTGTGGCTGCAGTTTCCGGGGCATCAGAACCATGTACAGAGTTTTTTTCAATATCCAGAGCAAATTTTTTGCGGATGGTCCCTTCCTCGGCATTGGCTGGATTGGTTGCGCCCATGAGCTGTCTGTATTTATTAATGGCATCTTCGCCTTCCAGGACAGAAACAACAACAGGACCAGAGGACATATATTCTGTTAGACTGTCAAAAAAAGGTTTGTCTTTGTGCACGGCATAAAAGCCTTCGGCTTCTTTTTTAGTTAATCTGATCATCTTCATGGCAACTATTTTCAGACCAGCATCCTGAATCATCTTTAATATCGCCCCTTGCAGATTCCTCTGCACAGCATCCGGTTTAATAATAGAAAGAGTTCTCTCGACCATTTTATCCTCCGTTAAGTTTTTTTTTTGCGCTTCCTACAAAGTGTTGGCTGAAAGTGCAAGTTTTGTATCTTATATCTGAAGATTCCGTTCCATTAACGATTCTTAATTACTCAACGATTTTATCTAAACTCAGAATCCAGAAATTTTTATTTTAAGTAGATCTCTAACTTGAACTACTCGCACAGATGTATTCCTTATCTTTTCCCACTCCTGGAGGGCTTTTAATGTTTGAGCATAGGGATGACCTATGGCTATGGCCGTACCCTTTCTTAAGGCGACGTTCTCGGCCTTTTGTAATTGAAATAAAATAGCCTTTTCTTCTTGAACATTATCCAAAAAGACGTGACGCTGTAAATAGGGGATATTTTTTTCTCTGGCCAGGATTTTGGCTACACTTTTGGAAGTTGTCAGACTGTCTACGAAAAAAAGTCCTTTTTTCTTGATTTCATCAAAGAGCACCCCCATGCTTTCTTTGTCACTGGTAAAGCGAGACCCCATATGGTTATTAATACCCACTGCGCCATGAACCTGTTGTAGATCATCGATAAAAGTTGATTTTATTTGCACGGGCCCTAAATGTACAAACAAAGCGCCTGGTCCTGGATTTGCCCGATCAGGATATCCATTCGGCTCCATGGGTAGGTGAAGCATGAGTTCAATTTGCAACCTTTTTGCCAGAGAACATACTTCTTTGGTCCTGGTATTATAAGGTAGCACTGAAAACGTGATAGGAAAGTCAAGGCGGGCCAGACTCTGGGCATAATGGATGCTTTCCCCCAGATCATCAATAATGATGGCTAGATAACCGATTTTTTCACCAGGGGAAGGAAGAAAGGGCTCAATTTCTATATTTAGAATATGTGTTTTTTGACCATCTATGACAATGGTCCATTGGTTGCGATTTTGTGATATCAGCCTGGTATTACCAACAAAGTCGTCCAAGTTTTTTTGTAATCTTTTAAAAAAGATAGAACTTTTTACAGGGAGATAGACAGATATATTTTGAAAATGAAACGGGCTGCCGTGAAAATATCTAGTTTCAATGTTTTTATGTTCAAGCTTAGCCCCTTGTTTGGACCAGGTAACAATGGTCTGCAAAATAGCCAGGTCTGCCTGGCGTACTTTTGCATCAAATTCCTGGCCGATTTTTTCTTCATAGACATACGGTTTCTTTTTTGCCGGAGAGAAGGTTTTGGGAGTCTTATATGGAGAACTGGATTTTGTGCTTTTTTTGATTTGGGTGGAATGGCGAGTGATTTTGTGTTTTGGGGGCAGCAGAAGAACAGTGACCAGAGCAACAAAAGTTAAGCCCACGATGGAAATAAGTAAAAAATTTTTGAACTTGTTGGATTTATTTTTTTTGCGCGAGGATTTTTTTTTAGATGACTTGGCTGGCATTGTATAAGCTTTAAGTTCAAAGGTAATTGCTGAAAGCTGAAAGGATACAATGCTTCCTTCCAGCTTTCAGCTTGGGGCGTCTTTCACGCTTTAATATTTATTTGGTTTTTAAAGCCTTTATAGTAGGCAGAGTCTTGACAAGTTCGAGAGCCATACGCAGTTGGTTGTCTTTTTCCAACATTTCCTTAGCTTTTAGTTTTTCTCTCTTTTCTTTTTCTTTATCATTTTTCTTATCAGGATTTTCCAGGTGTTTGGTCAGGTTTTCTTCTCTGAATGCATGGTTGTTGGTACCTTTTGGACGAGGTGGTTCAAAGGGGATATTCAGGTCAGGTTCAACGCCTTCGGCCTGAATGGACCGACCTTTGGGAGTGTAATAGAGAGCGACAGTCAACTTAATGGCGGAACCATCAGATAAAGGAATAATAGTTTGTACCGACCCCTTACCAAAGGTCTTTTCTCCCAGAAGCAAAGCTCTTTTCTGATCTTTTAGGGCACCGGCCACAATCTCAGATGCAGAAGCAGAACCAGCATTGATGAGCACAACCAAAGGACAGGTAACATCATCTTTTTGTTTGTGGGCAAAATATTCTTTTCTGCTCTCTTTATTTCGCCCCTGGGTGTAGACAATTAACCCGTCTGATAAAAAGAGATCAGATACAGACACAGCTTGATCCAACAACCCTCCAGGATTGTTGCGGAGATCTAAAATAATACCCTTTAAGTTCTGTTTTGTTGTATATTTTTGAATCTCTTTTTTGAGTTCTTTTGTAGTGTTGGCCTTAAAGTCAATGATGCGTAAATAGAGATAACCTGGTTCCAATTCTTTGCTTTTAACTGAGTGAATGGGAATGGTATCGCGAATGATCTTGACCTTGACAGGCTTTTGCGCGTCTTTGTGCAAAATCGTCAGTTCTACAGGTTCTCCTTTGGGACCACGGATTTTGTTCACTGCTTCTGTCAGGGTTATACCTTGAGTTGATTCTCCATTAATTTCCAGAATAAGATCGCCAGCTTTTAGGCCGGCCTTGTAGGCAGGTGTATCTTCAATGGGAGCAATAACCATTAATTTTTTATCTTTCATACCAATGTGGATCCCTATTCCGCCAAACTCGCCAGAAAATTCTTCCTGCATGAGCTTGAATTCATCTAAATCTATGTAGGATGAGTGCGGATCCAATTCCTGAAGCATCCCCTGAATGGCGCCTTTGATAAGTTCCTGACGATCCTTTTTCTGGACATAATTTTGTTCAATGAGGTGCAGAACCTGACTGAAACGTTTTAGAGCTTCATAATTACTGCTATTTTTTGCTAAGCTGGAGCCTGGAGTAAGACTAAAAAGGACCAAAAGAACTATAGTTCCCAGGATGTGACCCAAACGCATAATTTCCTCCGTTTTCATAAAATTAGTCACAATGTTCAATGTTACAAAGCATAGGGTATAAAATTTAAGGAATAAGGCTCATGGTCTAAGGCTTAAGATAGTAGAATATAAAATTTTAAAAGAGTTTGAGGATGAAGTGCTGCGCCAATCTTCCAAGTTTTAAACTCAAATTTCTTAACTTCCCCCTTCATACCTTTCACCGCTCTGTTCAGCCGAGCCAATACAAGGGGTTAATCGGTTTTTGGCCAAAACGCAATTCAAAATAAAGTCCGTTTTCTTTTAGTTGCGGATAGAAACCACAGACTCCTATAGGCTCGCCTTTTTCTACCTCTTGGCCGAGCTGGACAAAAGTTTTGGCCAGAAAAGCATACAAACTGTAGTAGTTCCGACCATGAAAAATAATGACCACTTTGCCAAATCCGCGTAAAGTATCATTATGGACAACTTTGCCCCAGGAAACAGACCTGATGGTGGTGTTGGGGGGCAGGGCCAGGCTGATCCCCCTTTGTGGTGGTCTGGCAGATAGATTGAATCGTTTTTTTATTTTGCCTTTGGCCGGCCAAGGCAGATAGCCTTTAAGTCGGGCAAAATCTCTGGTGGTGAGAATTTTTAACTTGTAATTTAGAGAGTGAATTGTAGATATAATTTCCTGGATTCTTTCCTCTTGGGCCAGTCTTTGGGCTCTGATTTCCTGAACTCTTTGCAGATAAGTTAATTTTTCTTTTAGCAGTTTGTCTTTTGTGTGATTGATTTTTTTTACCTGTACCAAAGCCCTTTCTTTTACTTCCTGGAGTTGGGCTAACCTGGCAGAAATTTGACTTGACTGGGATTTGAGTTTGGTAAATGTGGACCGAGCATGGGTATAGAGATTTTTTAGCCAGACTATATATCGATCGGCCTCTGCCCAATTTTGGAGCTGACCAAGATTTGGGGTCAGGTTTTGCAGGTAAATGGGCCATAAAGTAAACAGAATTTGATTAAGTCTTTCTTGGGTCTTTTTTTGCCTCGTAATTAGATGTTGGTATTCTTTTAAAATCGAGGCCTCTTTGGTCTTTATGTTTGAGAGTTCTTGTTCCTGGGTCATTAACTGCTGGGTAATCTTTTGTACTCTGGCCTCGATTTTGGCCAGTTGTGTATACAAACTTTTTTCTTTTTTTGATAATTTTTTAATGATTTGTTTCTCATTGCGTAAGGTTTGTTTATTTTTTTTGATTTTTAGCTTCAAGGCTCCTGGCTCAAGACTGAACCCCAGGGTAGGTGAAAGTAGGAAATAGAGAGATAAAAAATAGATTATGAAACGTGAAGGTCTGGTTTGTAATTTATAACAGGTTGTCATTTTGACTAAAAACTATTTTGTGGCAAGTATATAATTGTTTGAAATTGTTAAAAATATTTGCCCTGTGCATCTCGAGCAGCAAAAGAATCTGTGGCCAAATCCTACTTAAGAGGACAATTTTTCATAATTGTTTTTTCAATCTTGATTTCTTTCAAGCTGGTGCAAATGCCCGGACCCATCTACCCCAGTTGAATGCTGGCAAAGCCAGCCTCGCTTCGCTGGATTCAACGGGGTAAAAGGCTTGCTTGCGGGCAGAGCATAATGGGGTATTTAGGTTCAATGAATATTCTTTTTATTATCGATAGTTATGGCAAATAGTCCCGGATATTTAACTTTGTCTCCCCGATGCTCTGCCTATCCGCAAGCTTTGCCAAGATGGCTTACCCAGCCCTTTGCAATGCTTTCAAGAAACCAGGATTTCCAAGCAGGTAGTCAAAATGGGGTTTGTCCAGAGACTCAAAAAGTGTCCGCTCCCCGTCAGTTCATCAGTAAGAGTTATTTCTTAATTTTTTCCAACCTTGGCCTAGATACTGGAAATAACCTTAATATTCAAGCTGCATACATCCTTTATCGGTAGGAGCCTCGGAGGATCCAAGAAATGTGGTTGTTAAGATACGATTTGACGAAGTTTTTGCTCTAAAGTAATTGGCTAATTTTCTTGGCTATTTATGGGATTGGAATATTTTTCAACTCGAGGAAAGACACTTGTTGTTCGTTAATCAATTAAGCTAAGCTTTGCTTAGCTTGGCCTTTTAAATGGTCTATTACCAGACAGTTTATGGGGTGCATCCGATAGGCTGTACTTTGGTTGAGTAGGTAGAGTGGTCAAAGGAAAAGGCTATCCTTGCAACCTCAATGCCATTTTGAGATTTACTAAATAAGTGCCCTTACTAGTACTTGAAGAGTAAAATATTTTCTAAGCCACGGAGTATTTTTCTGTCTCTCTGCTTAAGCTTAACCAAGGAAAACATCAATTCACGTTGAAAGTAGAATGCAATAAACGATGAATAATGCTGGATAAATGCATCAAAAATCTATAATGTTGGTTACCTTGGAATGTAGGATTTACTTCGATGGGTAAAGTATAAATAGGAAAATTAGGCCGTTAGATTTTTGTCTTTGGAGGAGATATTTATGAATAGTAATTTGGGCAGAAAGTTAGAAAATAAGGCTGTCCAAAATGCCAATTTGAGGCAGATCGTCAAACGAATTGACGATCTGCCTGTTGTTCCGGCTGTAGCAATCCAGGCTTTGAAACTCTCTCTTCAAGATGATGTTGATCTTAAAAAACTTGGACAGGTTGTTGAAACAGATGCTGTTTTAACCGCCAAAATCTTGAAGCTAGTCAATAAGGCTTCCATGGGATTGAGTCAAAAAAAGGTGATTTCAGTTCAACAGGCAATTAATCTGATCGGCTTGAATGCCTTGCGCAGTGCTCTGCTAGGAGTAATGATCAAGGAATATTTAGTTGGAGATGATAAGATAGCTTCTAAAAATTATAAAGAATTATGGGCGCATAATTTGTTATGTGCCATTTTGGCCCAGGAAATTGCACAAAAAACGTTTCCTGAGTTGAAAAACACCTCTTTTGTGGCTGGACTACTTCACGACATGGGTAAGTCAGTCATTATGGATGTCTTTCCGGAGAAATATGATCAGATAAAAGAGAGTCAAGATAAACTTAAGATATCTCAGTTTGAAGCCGAACAAAAGCTCTTGGGAACCAACCATTCTTTGGTGGGAAAAATTTTGGCCAAGAATTGGAAACTTCCTGAAGAACTCATTGATTGTATATGGTTTCACCATCAGCCAATTGATTCTATCCAATGCCTGGAGGCAGGAAAGGAGCTCATTTATATTGTAATTATGGCTGATATCCTGGCCCATGAGATTTTTTGTGATCAATCTCTGAGTCGGGATACTGCGATTTCTCTTGATAGGTTAAAGAAAATTTTGCGTTTAAATGACCAGGAAATTGAACAAATTAAATTGGAAGGGGCCAAGACTTACTCTGAAAAGGCAGGTCTTTTTTCTTTAGATAGTGATTTTTACAAAATTTTTCATGAAATTATCCAACGTGCCAATAAAAAATTGTCAGAAATGGCCTTGGAGGTGGAACATAAAAATGTTCAGCTTGCCCGGACCAATAAAATCCTTCAACTTGCCCACAATCTGAGTCTAAATCTAACTTCTGTCCTGACGTTGCAGGAGTTGTTTCAGGGAGTGGTTAAGGCTTTTCAATGTTTTCCGGATATTCAGGTAGGGATAATTTATATAATCGATTTGGATACCAGGGAGTTAGAAGGGCAGATATGGTTAGATTCGCATCGTACAAGAAATTTACTCTGTTTTTTAGATAAGGAAGGGATGCCGGTCTGGGAACATGATGACCAGAGCATACCCGAGGAGTTAAAAAGAGCCATTTGTATGTATAAAGCCCGCTCCGGTAGTGGTGTCTCAAAAGTTTGTTATGATTTCTGTCCTCCGTTTCATATATTCAATTTTTGTACTAAGAAAAGTTTGATTGGAGAACTATGTTTAGTTTTTAAAAAGGGCCTGAATGATCTCTATTCGCGCGAAAAGTTGATATTTAATCAAGTCTCTAATCTCATTTCTTCAACTTTGGAAAGAATTTTTATCTATGAAAAGCTGGAAAAGCGTTCTGAAGAGTTAAGTCAGGCCTTGTGGCGGAATCAACAGATAAACTTACAATTACTGCAAACTGAGCGATTGGCTGCAGTTGGTCAATTGGCAGCTGGAGCGGCCCATGAGATCAACAACCCTCTGGCAATAATTTCGGCTAGGGCTCAACTTTTACAATTTAAAGAAACTGACGCCAAGAAAAAGAAAGAGTTGGCTCTTATAACAGAACAAATTGAGAGAATAAGCCGTATTTTATCCAGCTTAATGGATTTTGCTCGCCCAAGTCCGCCTAAGTTGACAGATGTAAATCTGCATGAGATTTTGGATAAAGTTTTAGAATTCGTTAGTAATGGGCTAAAAAAGCACAATATATCTATTATTAAGAATTATGATAAGAATTTGCCAGTAATCAAAGCTGATCCGGCCCAATTGGAGCAGGTTTTTTTGAATTTATGTATCAATGCACAGCATGCTATGGAGAAATCTGGGGGTAACTTGACTCTAGTTACCGAACATTCAGAAGACGGGCAAAATGTAATCATTAAAATCATAGACCAAGGAGAAGGAATTCCTAAAGAAAACTTAAATAAAATTTTCGATCCGTTTTTTACGACCAAGGAGGAGGGAAAAGGGACAGGGCTTGGGTTGTCTACTTCATTTGGAATTATAAACAATCACTTTGGGACTATAAGAATTGATAGTGAAGTGGGTAAAGGGACTACTATTACCATTGAGTTACCGGTCAATATTGAGAGTCTGAGACCTGTCGAGCAGGATATTTTGGATGCAAAATTAAAGACTGTTGGTGGAGTCAAACCTAAAGTTTTGGTTGTTGATGACGAGGAGCATATTCGAGACATCCTCAAGGAGACTTTAGAGGGCGAGAATATGCTTGTAGATACAGCCGACAACGGCCAAGAAGGTTTAGAAAAATTGTTGACAGAGAAGTATGATCTCCTTCTTTTAGATATAAGGATGCCTTTACGGGACGGGTTGTCGTTGCTGCGGGAAATAAAAAAGCGAGACAAGTCTTTACCAGTTATAGTCATAACCGGTATGGCTACCCATGAAGAAATGGAAGAAGCGCTTTCTCATGGTTCTTGTAAATGTATACGAAAACCTTTTCATATCAAAACACTTTTAGAGGAGATTCATAAGTCTCTGACCGGAGAGTAATGGCAGATTCTAAAACCAGGATTATTTCCATTGCCAGCGGAAAAGGAGGGGTGGGGAAAACCTCGTTGGCCCTCAATCTCTCTTGGGCTTTAGCTCACTTGGGTCACAAGGTATGTCTTTTGGATGCTGACCTTGGCTTGGCCAACGTGGATGTTTTGCTTAAGATAACACCACGATTTACTTTGGAAGATGTAATCCTTAATAATTTACCCTTGTCCAAGGCTTTAAACAGCGTACATCCCCGTTTGGATGTTATTTCAGGGGGCTCAGGGGTGGCGGCTTTGGCTGATTTGTCCAGAGATAAACGCATTTATCTGGTTGAGCAGTTTAAATCTCTACAGGACTATGATTTTATAATTTTAGATAATTCACCGGGAATTAATAGCCAGGTTATATCTTTTTGTCTTGCTTCCAAGGAAATAGTTGTTGTTATAACCCCTGAACCAACTTCTATTACTGATGCTTATGCTTTGATTAAGGTATTGAAAAGTAAGGGTTTGCAATTTCCACCTCTTCTGCTCTTTAATCGGGTTAGGCCAGATATTAACGTTTTAACTATTTTTGAAAAGTTAAATAATACCAGTAAAAAATTTTTAAATACTCCCCTGCTGTTTTTAGGAGAAGTAAGTGAGGATCAAATTTTTGCTCAGGCCATAAATGAAGGTCGTCCTATTCTGGAATTAGATAAGACAGGAGAGAGCTCTCAAAGTATTTTGGCCATTGCCAGACGCCTTGCTCAGAGACCTCGTTCCAGATTATTTCAAACAAAGCCAGATGAGTTTTGGGAAAAGTCTGTTATAAATTATTTGTGTGAACAGGATCAAAGCATTGCGTCGGGCTGTAAATCAGAAAGTTTATCCATTCAAGACTCAGTAAAAAAGATTGAACTTTTAGTGCATGATTTGTCGAATCTTGATTCAGTTAGATTAGCTGAAGTTAATGACTTAAAAAGACGCTTGGCTGCAATTGAGGCCAAACTGAAAGATGTGATGAGCAAAATATCAGAGGATGAGGATAAGAGTGGTCTTATTCCCATTGGCCTAATTTGCCCAGACTCATATATGCGAGAGACATTGGAATATCTTCTTAAGGAGCAAGGATATTTAGGAATTAATTTAATGACCGAAAAAAATAAGGACATTAAGCTCTATATAGCTTGTCTGCAACGCTATGAACCAAAGATAATAAATATCTTAAAAGAGTTAAGAGATATCCCCTGTATCTGGTTAGCTGAATTTTCGGAAGATATCCCCTTTTGGGTTCATGACTTAAATGTTGTGAAAGTCTTTAAAAAGCCTTTTGATGTACAAAATATTTTTCAGGCCATGGAAGAAACTTTGCAAGGCAAGATTGTTTAGCTTCGAACTTGTACCTGAATTGAGCGGTTTTTTTGCAGTTCAAACCTTGAGATTGTTTCGCTTCACTTTCTTACCCCCTGTTATTGCGAGGGCAGCGAAGCCGCCCATGGCAATCTCACCCATTTGGATGATAATCTATGACTCAATATTATTGACTTATAGAGTCTGTGGCTCAACCCTATTTTGACTACCGATTAGAAATCCTGGTTTCTTGAAAGCCTTGCAAAGGGCTGGGTAAACCATCTTAGCGAAGCTTGCGGATAAGCAGAGCATCGGGGTGACAAAGCTAAACATCTGGGACTATTTGCCATAACTATCGACAATAAAAAGAATATTCATTTATCCCAAATGTACCATTATGCTCTGCCCGCAAGCAAGCTATAGATGGGTCGAGGCATTTGCACCAGCTTGAAAGAAACCAGGATTGAAAAAAATTATGAAAAATTGTCCGCTGAGTAAGGTTTGGCCACAGGCTTTTATAAAAATTGACAAAATTCTCTAGCCTGGTCAGTTAATATATTGGTAGGTCCATCCTTATACAGGATAAGGGGTGGTTCAAGACAAAGACCAGGACCACCATTTTTTACGGCTTGTAGAAGAAAAAGTTTGGCCGGCTTATTCATGCGACCATATACGGGACGCATTTTTTTGGGAGTTAACCTGTTTGCTTTTAGTTCCGTCATCACTTCAGCCAGCCTTTCTGCCAAATAGATAATCCCGACCATTTTTTTGTTTTTAACTGCAAACTTGGCTGCCTGGACAAAAGTATTCAGCGTGGCTGAGGTCTCAAAGCGGGCAATGTTTTTTTCTTTATATGGGGATATTCTACCCTGGCCATGGGGGCGATAAGGCGGGTTCATCAAGACCAGGTCAAAGCTTTCCGCCTCAACCGAACTGCGGTTGATCTGTTTAATATCCAGGAGAAGGGTTTGGTATCTGTCTTTAACGCCCAAGTTTTTAGCGTTTTCCTCAGCGCAAGAGATCATTTGTGGATCACAGTCCACACCTATCACCTTCAGATTTAGATCGGGATTGGCTAGTATTATGCCCAGTCCAATAATTCCGCAGCCACACCCCAAGTCCAGAATTTTCCAACCCTCTCCGGGACGAATAAAGGTGGATAGAAGCAAGGCATCAACAGAAAAGCGAAATCCTTTCGCAGGTTGCTTAAGGCCGCGGGGAAAGAGAGATTGTGGTTTG
The DNA here is from genome assembly GCF_982781345.1 of Desulfovulcanus sp. Classification (NCBI taxonomy): domain Bacteria; kingdom Pseudomonadati; phylum Thermodesulfobacteriota; class Desulfovibrionia; order Desulfovibrionales; family Desulfonauticaceae; genus Desulfovulcanus; species Desulfovulcanus sp. The sequence continues at coordinate 8,901 of NZ_CEYAEZ010000021.1, read as the reverse complement.
TAACACATGGTTTATAGAAGAGGTAGCTGGTAGCTCGTGGCTAGTAGCTGATAATTTATGATTCTTTTTATTTTTAGCCACGAGCTAGATAGCTTATCTAGGACCAGAGATAAAAAAGCAGCCCGGTGGGCAGTTTAGGGTAAAAATAAGTGGATTTTCTGGGCATAACCTGACCGGACTGACAAACAGTCTGTAAAATAGACATGGACACAGGTTTCAATAAAAAGGCGGCCTGGATATTTCCCTGGTCAACCTTGGTTATGGCTTCGGAGGCAAAGGGAGTATAACTCAAGAAACTTCCCGAGGAGAGTTCCTGCTCAGTGAGCCCCAGGGTTTGACGCAAAAAATATTTATCTAAAACATGGGCTCCGATCTGATCAAAGGTGTTTTGTGACTCGCCTTTTGGTTGCAGGAGGTAGTAGCTTCCGGGAATGTACAGGATACAACCGGCAGGATCTGTGATGTTGTCTAAGCTGTCTTGATGGTCGACTTTTTGGATAGAATAATTTTTCTCGGCTATTTTTAAGATTTCTTGCCAAGAATACATCTTTTCCCAGGACAGCATGCGATGGTACGGGAAAATCTCCAAACCTGGTGAGGAGATATTGCTCAAGTAGGTAAATATATAATCCCAAGGTTTAGGGTCTTCTATGGTGCCAGGACCTTGTTCCTGCTGAAATTTTAAAGCTGTTTCATATCGATGATGACCGTCGGCAATATAAACTTTCTGGTTCTCGAGTAAATTGGCAATTTTTTCATTTTCTTTTTCCGGGACGAGCCAAAGCCGGTGGCGGATATTTTCCTCCTGAACAAAGTCAACTATGGGAACACTGTTTTGAAGTTCACTGCCTATTTTGGTAAGAGTAAGCTCCGGATCATCATAAATTCCAAAAATAGGGCTTAACTGGCCCCCGGTAGCCCTCATTAGTTTCAGCCGGTCAGCCTTGGCTTTTGGATAGGTCTGTTCATGAGGGAAGACCTGCCCTTGCCCAAAAGGGGTTAATCTCAGACCTCCCAGTATCCCCCACCTGGTATGTGTTTTACCGTCCACAGTATAATCAGTGGCCAGAATATAGAAGTGGGGATCATTGGTTTTAGAGATAATTCTTTGAGCTTTCCAGGCGGTTAAGATGTTCGCAGCTTGATCATAACTTTCTGGTAAGTCTATATGTACGGCATTATACGGGCTTTGTTTGGCCAGGTTTTGGCGAGCAGGAGCTGATAGGACATCATAAGGGGGAGCTATAACCTGCTCAGGTTTTAAGGCTGGATTGGACCAAGAATAAGAATAAAAGTTTAAAGGTATAAATTGGGGCATTTGACAATAACTCTCCTTTTTAAATTTTAAATAGGGGCGCTCTTAGAGAGCGAGGCCCTGCTTTTTTACCCACACATATCTCTGGCTTGAGGGTTGAGGAACACTCACAGGATGCTTGTTCGATACCAATATCAATTGAGGAAGTAAACCAGCATAAATTATCCTGGGAATCATGGATTACGGATTAAAGCTTGCCATAAAATTTGGCTAGGGGAAATTTTTAACAGCAAACTGGAATAAAAGTAACCCAAGGCCCAGAGTGGGATAGACAAAAGTGCTATCCATTGAAAACGAGCCAGGGTCATGACGCCGGCAAGAAGCGCCAAACTTAAAAGAATCATTTTTAAGATTTCACCAGACCCTTTAAACCAGGGGCCGATTTTTTTACGTAAATAAAAGCTCAGGAGCAGAACATTGACCCAGGAGGAGATGCTTACAGCTAAAGCTAGCCCAACATGATCCAGTTTTTGCATCAGAAAGTAGCCTAGACTTACATTGATAAGCATACATATAAAAGCAATTTTAACGGGAGTTTTTGTATCTTCTAAAGAGTAAAAAGCGGAAATTATAGACCTAACACAGGAGAAGGCTGGAAGCCCAATGCAATATCCAACCAGAGCGTTGGCTGTGGCCTGGACTGCATACGATGAAAACGCGCCATGACCAAAGAGAACTTTGATTAGTGGATAACTTAGCCCAATAAGACCAGCAGTAGCTGGCAGACTGATAAATAGAGTTAAGCTTAAGGATGAGTTTAAGGTATTTTTAAAAGCATCCATTTTTTGTTTAGTGGCCAGTTCGGATAAAGAAGGCAGTGCTGCAGTGCTTATAGCTACTCCAAAGACCCCTAGCGGAAACTGGACCAGGCGGTCGGCATAATAAAGATAGGAAATGGATCCCAAAGGTAAAAATGAGGCCAGTATAGTGCTAAAAACTATATTTAATTGATAGACAGCAGCCCCAACAATGGTAGGCAGCATTAAGTGGCCTATTTTTTTTACGTCTTTATTTCGCAAGTCAAATGGACCCTTCCATTTAAAACCAAAGGTTCGTAGGAAAGGCTGCTGCAGGAGCCATTGACCAAGGCCTGCTACCAGTACCCCGATAGATAGAAATAAAGGGACGCTGTCGCCACTTAAATGTAAGAAGTAGGCTAGCAGGGCAAAGGAGATGAGAATAATGTTCAGGATCGACGGGGCCAGGGACGGGGCCAGGAAGTGATTCATGGAGTTTAATATACCCATGCATAGGGCCACAGAAGAAATAAAAATAATATAGGGAAAGCAGATGCGCACAAGCCCCACAGTCAAGGCAAAGACCTCCGGGCTTTTTTTGAATCCCGGAGCAATAACTGATGTTATGGGGTTGGCTAAGAATATACTTAAGCAAACAATTATTCCCAGGATTATTAACAGCCAGACTTGAACAGAGCGGGCCAGTAAAAATGCCTGGCCCAAGCCTTGTTCGTTTTTGGTGCGGGTAAAGACCGGGACAAAGGCCATGGTCAGAGAGCCTTCTGCAAACAGGCGGCGCAACAAATTAGGCAGTCGAAAAGCTACAAAAAAGGCATCTGCAAAAGGGCCTGCGCCCAAGGAAAATGCAATAATTAGATCCCGACCGAGGCCAAGTATCCGGCTTATGAGGGTAGCCCCGGCCACCAGGCTGGCATTACGAGCCAGAGAATGGATAGAAGAACTTTGGCTTTTAGTCACGAATCACAAATCTTATAAAATAAATTTACATCCCAAGATATATTTTTTTGATTTCAGGATTTGTTAACAGGTCTTCTGATTTGCCTTCCATGGCGATCCTTCCCGTATCCAGGACATAAGCATAGTGGGAGTTTTCAAGCGCTAATTGTACATCCTGTTCTACCAGAAGAACTGTATTACCCTCTTTGTTTATATTGTGAACTATTTCAATCAGGTTATCCACTATTAATGGTGCAAGACCTAAAGACATTTCGTCCACCAAAAAGACAGTTGGCCGACCCATCAGACCTCTGGCCATGGCCACCATCTGCTGTTCCCCGCCGGAGAGGGAGCCGGCCTTTTGTTTTCTCCTTTCCTTTAGTCTGGGGAACAGAGTATAGACATGCTCCAGGTCTTTGGGAATTTCAGGGTCTTTTTTGCGGTGATATGCACCCATCAGGAGGTTTTCTTCCACTGTCATTTCAGGAAACAGCCTTCTTCCTTCAGGTACATGGATGATTCCCTTTTTTACAATTTCCTCGGAAGGCAGTCCTTTTAATGACTCCCCATTGTAGATGATATCCCCCTTTTGATAATTCAATAATCCGGACAATGTCTTCAAAAAGGTTGTTTTTCCGGCACCGTTGGAACCGACAAGAGCAACAATGGAACCCTTTTCTATTTTTAGATTAATATCCCATAAAATCTGAACATCTCCGTAAGAGACGTCTAAGTCTTTTACTTCTATCAGGGCCATTTTTTCTCCTTTATTAGGCTGCCAATTGTTTATACCTTTTCCCAAGGTAGGCTTTGATCACCTTCTCGTCGTTCAATACCTTTTCCGGAGTACCTTCGGATATTTTTTCCCCATGGTGCAGGACAAAGATCCGATCGCATATGGCCTTGATCACACGCATTACATGCTCGATGACAAAGAGCGTTATGCCCTTTTCGCGGATTTTCAGGATGAGCTCGATAGCCTGATCTGTTTCGCCGGGGTTTAAGCCGGCCATAACTTCATCAAACAGGATTACCTCTGGTCCCATGGCCAGGGCTTTAGCCACTTCCAGCCTTTTTCTGGAAGCCACATTCAGGCTGTCGGCCTTTACGTTCTTATATTTTCCCAGACCAACGAAATCCACCACGTCAGAGGCTATTTCCAGGGCTTGCTTTGTGTTACGCTGTCTACCTTTGCTGCCGAACATGGCGCCAACAGCCACATTTTCCAAGACTGTCATCCCCGGGAAGGGTTTGACAATCTGGTAAGTCCTGGCGACTCCCAACCTACCGATCTGGTAGGGCTTGAGTCCCTTTATAGATTGTCCTTTGAAGAAGACATCGCCACTGGTTATGGAAATATTTCCGGATATCATGTTCACCAGGGTAGTTTTGCCGCTGCCATTGGGGCCGATCAGGCCCAAAATTTCCCCTTTATAAAGCTCAAAATCGACCTTGTTGTTGGCTCTAAGACCACCGAAGTCTTTTGTTAATTTTTCTCCCTTTAAAATAGGTTCTTTTTTGTCCATGATAAAATTCCTTTAATTTCCTGTTTTCCCTATTTTCCCCGTCAACCCATCAACCCATTCACCCATCCACACACTCACACTCTATGTTGCCTTATATTCTCCATAAAATAGGCCATGCCTATTTTTCTTTTTCCGCTTATAATATCGTATATTCCCTTGGGGGCGAACAGGATGGCAATGATGATTATTGTCCCGAAAAATAATGTATGTGCGATTAGAAAATGATTGGATAAGAACTCGGAGATTAATTCGATGGAAATTGCACCGATTAGTGGGCCGAAAAGGCTGCCAATACCTCCGAAAACAGCCATAACAATCATTTTTACTGTTACCCCGACATTAAAAACCGGTTCCGGTTTAATAAAGCCTTGCTGATAAGCATATATGCTTCCGGCCAGTCCGGTAAAGAAACCGCTCAGGCAAAAAGCAATGGTTTTGAAAAGGGTTGTGTTTATGCCGGCTGAGGCGGCTGCGTCCTCGTCTTCTCTTATGGCGATAAGTCCGTACCCTAGTTTGTTTTTCAAAATGAGGAAAGTAACAATGAGTAATACTGCTAAAACCCCAAAGGATACAAAGTAGAAAAATTTGTATGTAACATCAACCGTGAAATCAGGCATGGGCAGATATAGTCCGGAATTGCCTTCTGTGATTTCCAGGTTTTGGACCAGTGCCTTCATTGCTTCGGCCACACCCAAAGTGGCGATTGCAAAATAATGTCCTTTAAGCCTAAGGACAGGTAATCCCATTAAGACAGCGAACAAGGCGCATCCCAGACCGCTTAACAAAAGGGCGAGAAAGAAATTTATATTTAATAAGTTCATAAGCAGGGCGGTCAAATATGCTCCTATTCCGAAAAAGACTACGTTTCCGAATGAACCGTAGCCTGTATAGCCCCCGATGAGGTTCCAGGAACTGGCCATTATAGCAAAAAGAATGATATCCGTACAAAACCTGATGATAAAGTTGCCTACAGTAAAAGGGATTGTCAAACCGACCAGGATCAATGCTATAATTAAAATATTTTTTTTCATCTTTGAGCTTTCCCCCCTAATATTCCTTTGGGCATAAAGATAAGGACCAGCACAAGTATGGTGAAACTGATCAGGTTTTCATAGGTTGAGCCGAACCAGTTAGTCCCGATGGCCTCAACAACGCCCAGCGTCAATCCGCCGATTAACGGACCCAGCATGGTCCCCAGTCCTCCGACTATGGTTACGACAAAGGATTTCAGAGTAAGATGGCCTCCCATGATCGGATTGACAGGAAACAAGATGGCCCACAAGGTTCCTGCGGCTGCTGCCAGGCTCGTGCCTATGGCATAGGTTATGGCATAGATATTGGCCACTTTAACACCGGCCAGTTTTGCTGCCTCTATATCCTGGGATGTGGCCCTGATAGCCCTCCCCAGCCGGGTTTTGTTCAAGACAATAAACAGGATGATACTGATTATAATTGCCAGGGCAAAGGCAGCTAGTCTTACATATGGAATTGTTGCTCCCAGAAATTCAAAATTTGCCGCTGCATAGGCAACTTTGACCTTTCTTACATCGGCAGTCCACAAAATCAGAGCGGCATTGATGATAAAAATTTCTATTCCGAAGGCTAAAAGCAGAGTGGTCAAAATTTCAGCTCTGATGACAAGATTGATCAGGTTTTTCTGGATTGCATAACCTATGATAAACATAATGCCCATAGAGAAGACTAGACTGACAAAAGGGTCCATTCCCATCAGTTCAAATAGCCAGTACGATGTATAGGCACCAAGCATAATAAAAGCACCATGCGCTATGTTGATTATGTCCATAACTCCCCAGATAAGAGACATCCCAAGGGCCATAAGAGCATATAAACCACCTTTTAGTATCCCATTGATAATGACCTGCAAAAGCATATTTTTCCCCTTTAAACTTGATCCGTGAATCTTGATACAAGATTTTTGCAAAGAGACTTTGAGCGCTTTTCAAGTAAGCCAATTGATCTTTTATGCTATGAGGCTTAAAAGAATAATTAGCCTGTTTTAACCATATTGGTGCAGAGGCCTCGAACTGTGAATTGATGAAACGTAAAGAGACGCCCGTTGATTTTTTGGGATAATGAATGATTAAGCCAATTTAGGCTTTGAGCTTGAAAAGACTCAAGTAAATGACCGGTGGATGTTCATCCACCGGTCATTTACTTGACTTGCCTTATCTCTCTTTCCACTTTGGAATGGGATATACTGGTTTTTTATATTCATGGGGATAGACTTCGTAGACACTGTTGTCCAATATTTGCAATACAACACTTGTGCCTTTTATCTGGCCATTGGGATTAAATTCAACACGACCGTAGATGGTATCCAGTTTTGTGGAGGCAATCATATCCCTCACTTTTTCTCTGTCCAGAGTCCCGGCTCTTTCAATGGCATTTTTTATGACTGCTACACAAGCAATACCGGCAGCGTTGTGATAGTCAGGTTCATATCCGTATTTTTCTTCAAATATTTTAATAAACTCCTTTGTATCTTTGAAAATATATCCTTTGAAATTCATCTGGGTAGACCAGGAGGCTACTCCATAAATATAGTTTGCATCTTTACCCAGAGCCTTTCTGAAATCAGCTTCAGAGGGGCCAACGGTAAGACTGATCATTTTAGGATTAACGTCCAGTTCTTTTGCCTGCTGGGTGAAGTTCAGGGATTCTTCCGTGTGTCCGGCAACCAATACTACATCGGGGTTTTTGGCTTTGATTTTGGTCAACGCTGAGGTGAAGTCAGATGTACCTTCGGCGTATTTTTCATAAATAACTACTTCGTAGCCCATATTTTCTGCGATCTTTTTGGTACCTTTCGCGACACTGACATCAAATTTATCATCGGCAAAAAGAATGGCTATTGTTTTTGGTACCGGATTGACTGTCTTTAAAAACTCCAGGGTAGATTTAAAATACTCTCCGGCAGCAGGAAGCAATCCAAAGATGTATTTATTTCCTTTGCTAAAAATTTTACCCGAAGCGCCGCCACCTTCTACCATAGGGACCCTATATCTTCTGGCAACAAGACTGTCAGGAATGGTGATACCGCTGCTGTATGGACCAAGCAAAAAATCAACTTTGTCTTCACTGATTAATTTTTCTACTAGCCTTGAGCTTTCCGTGGCCTCGCTTTTGTCATCATAATATATAATTTCTAATTTATATCTTTTCCCTCCAATCTCAATGCCGCCATTTTTGTTAATTTCCTCTACTGCTAAATTATACGCATCAACATAGAGCTTACCTGACCTGCTTTTCTTGCCGGTAAATGAAATGGCACAGCCTAGTTTAATCACATCCTTTGCAAAGCTTAAACTTGAAAAGGAAACCAATAAGGTCAGGCAACTTAGAGTAACTAGAATTTTTTTCACCACTTCTACCTCCCTCTGGTTTAGACGTTTGTTTAAAGGTTAAAGTAGATATTTTTGCCTTTATTTGAGTTTTTTTCTTAGATTTTAGAATGTTACGGTAGGGAAAGATAAATAGTATAATAAATTTTTATCATTTTGCAAAGATTTTAAGGAAATCAATTTATCTTGTCCTCGAAGGAATCTCTTTTTGATTGCTAGTTGAGCTTAAACTTTAGGACTTAAATTATTTCAATAAATTAGACGAAGTAAAAAGAATTGCAAAGTCATAAATTTGTTTTTTTGCTGGCTCATCAAGGTAGTAGCCAATTTTTCTGAGCCTTTTAGAAACTACTTCAAAGTCGGAATTTTAATTATAGAAATATTTTTTTTGATAAAGAAAATATATTTTCGGTAAATGGCTTATAGGAGCAGAGATTTGTTCTGAAAATAAGGGGTGTTAGCCGAGAGGTCGAAATTTGAGAGAGCATGACCGGTTCACAAACTTCGCCGACGCCGGGGAGGGTGATTCTAGGAATTGGTTTCCTGAGATTTCATCTCAAGGTATTCTTTTTTTGTTTGAAATTTTTCATGAAAATAGCGCAGCATAGATGCGCCCCTTGTTGGGCTAATAACAAATTAATCCCCTCGATTCCAAGTCAGCCAGACATAAATTGTCATTGCAATAGATAACATGATGATATTTGGATCTGTTGCGTAACAATAACTCTTAACTTCTCTACGCCATATCCAACAAGAAAATGGAAATTCAAGATTTAGTCCTGAGATATTTCGGTTAAACAGTCTTGGAAAAGGAAATTTTTTTTCGTCAGCAATAATTTCTTTCTTTAAAAATCTCTTTTTAAAAGTTCCTATCACTTTTTTGTTATAAATAATATCATATTCTTGAAGTCCAGTAATTGATTCCTTTTGGGAAGATTTTTTCTTTAAACAGGACTTTCCCCATTTTGGATATTTTTTAATGAGTTTGACCAATAAATTTAACA